>CAJQNM010000025.1 GCA_905479665.1 uncultured Saprospiraceae bacterium | reverse complement strand
GATCATCAACCAGATAGGCGCGTGTCTTCATCACCGAGCTCTCCCCATTATAGTGGATTCGCCAAAAGCGACCAGTGTGCTCTCCTATAGAAATCTCATCGCTATAGATGAGTGTTCCCTCCAAAGCTTCTGCCCCTTGCTCCATAGTGACCTGAAGGAAGTCTGCAATAAGAGCCGTTGAGTCTTCCGGAAAAGATCCTTCTGGATAGTCGCAATAGCTCACCGAAAAATACGCGTAGCCAAGAGAATCATGATCCGTGCTGAGAGAGTGTCGATAATACTCGATGGATCCAACCTCGGTGTCAATGCGCTTGACCGAAATTTCTAAAGGCTCAGGCACCAAGATGGCAAAACGTCCATCAATTGACTCTTGCTGTACCCAACCTGGCGCAACAAGAACAGTACTAAGGAGGAGCAACCACATCATCAAGCAAAGATCAAACAATACGAAGCGTTTGCAGTTAAGAATATTTTAAATTTTGAATGATTTTGGGCCGTCGGAATTCATCTATATTTGGCCGCAAATAGTGGGATAAGCAAATGAAGTACGATCTAATAGTGATAGGAAGTGGCCCAGGTGGGTACGTCGCAGCAATTCGAGCATCGCAACTCAACTTGAAAGTTGCCATCATCGAAAAAGAGTCTTTGGGTGGAGTCTGCCTTAACTGGGGTTGTATTCCTACCAAGGCATTGCTCAAGAGTGCACAAGTATTTGAGTACATCAAGCACGCTGCAGATTACGGCATATCGACCTCTGGGTCTAAAGCTGACTTTAACAAAATCATCAAACGCAGTAGAACTGTAGCCGGTGACATGAGCAAGGGTGTGGCATTTCTGATGAAGAAAAACAAGATCGATGTAATCAATGGTTTCGGCAAGGTAATGAGGGGTAGGAAAGTGGAAGTAACCGATGCTGAGCAAAACGTCAAGACCTATGAAGCCGATCATATCATTATTGCGACGGGAGGCCGAGCCAAAGAGCTACCTGCGGTAAAAATCGATGGCAAGCAGGTCATTGGGTACCGCGAAGCGATGTCTCTTGAGCAGCAACCCAAGAAGATCGTAGTGGTTGGTGCGGGTGCGATTGGGGTGGAGTTTGCCTACTTCTACAACTCGATTGGTACTGAGGTTGTCATCGTAGAGTACTTGGAACAAGGTATACTCCCACGTGAGGACGCCGATATCTCCAAAGAACTCAAGAAGATATTTCTGAAAGCTGGAATGGAAGTGATGGCCAATACGAGCGTCGAATCTGTCGACAGGAGCTCGTCGAAAGTCATCGTAAAAGTAAAGGACAGAAAGAAAGGAGAAGAGAAGTCCATCGAATGTGATGTCGTGCTTTCTGCCGTTGGCGTTCAGGCAAATGTGGAAAATATTGGTTTGGAAGCTCTTGGTATAGAGATCGACAAAGGTCTGATCAAGGTAGATGAATATTACCGCACCAATGTACCGGGAGTCTATGCAATCGGAGATGTGACTCCGGGGGCAGCTTTGGCACACGTTGCAAGTGCAGAGGGCATTATTTGTGCAGAAAAAATAGCTGGCAAAGATCCTGAACCACTCAACTACGACAATGTGCCTTCATGTACATATTGCCAGCCTGAAGTGGCGTCGGTAGGATATACAGAGGCAGCAGCCAAAGCAGCTGGATTTGACATCAAGGTGGGAAAATTTCCTTTCACCGCTTCCGGAAAAGCCAAAGCCAGTGGACATAGTGAGGGTTTTGTCAAGGTAATTTACGACGCAAAATATGGAGAGTGGTTGGGTTGTCACATGATCGGATCGAACGTGACTGAGATGATCGCAGAAGTCATCGCTGCCCGCAGATTAGAGACCACCGGCCATGAAATAATTAAAACCATACATCCCCACCCCACAATGAGTGAGGCGATCATGGAAGCCACTGCCGCAGCGTATGATGAGGTGATTCATCTCTGAAGACACTTGAGGATTTTTTGATATCTCATTGAGGGCCAATGCTGTAGCACCATAGCATTGCATATTTGACACATTAGACAATAGTTACATATTTAACTCAAACTAATAAGTTAATTGTTAGTTTGAAGCAAAAAAACTCTTACTTTTGGACAAGGATTCGATGATTCTTCATTGATCGAATTTTGTGCCTTAAACACTAGAGTCAACCGATTGATTGATTTTACGGTACGGACGAACCGAAACGACATGAGCAGATGAACGTGAAGATTTACCCAAGGACTCTGTACATATTGCTATGTGCTCTCATGATGAGTACATTAGCGTATAGCCAAGTCAGAACCTACGACGGGTATGGCAACAACGAAGCCAACCCAGCGCTTGGAGCAACCCAGACCCCACTCAAAGTGATTACCTCACTCGAGTTTGCAGATAAAATCGGAACACCTACAGGTACGGAAAGACCAAATCCACGAGAGATCAGCAACCAACTTTTTGCTCAAGATGAGTTGATCTACGATGAGCATGAGTTAAGTGACTTTGTCTGGGTTTTTGGCCAGTTCATTGATCACGATATAGTTCTCGTGGCTACAAACGACGAACCCGCAATGATTGTGGTTCCTCCTTGTGATCCGGTATTTGATCCCAATTGCGAGAGTGAGACGATCATCCCGATGAATCGCTCCAAGTATATGGAAGGCACTGGATTAACTCCCGAAAATCCTCGTCAATACGCCAATGAGATCACCCCTTTTATTGATGCTTCGGCAGTCTACGGTTCGACCAAAGAGCGAGCAGACTGGCTGCGGACATTTGAAGGAGGCAAGCTTAGAACGTCCCGAGGCAACTTACTGCCGTTTAATACACGCAATGGTGAACTCAGTGGAGCCACCGATGACCAGGCTCCTCACATGGAGAGCAGCGCATTTCAAAATATGCGCCGCTGGTTTGTCGCCGGTGACGTCCGAGCCAACGAAAACGTATTACTCACTGCAATGCATACTTTGTTTGTTAGAGAGCACAATCGACTTTGTGAGGACCTAGAAAAAGAATATCCCAACGCCGACGACGAGCAGCTCTTTCTAAAAGCACGCACCATGATCGGTGGGATGTTGCAAAGTATCACATACAACCAATGGCTGCCTGCCATGGGCGTAGAGATGGATAATTACAGCGGGTATCAAGCTGATGCAGATCCTCGTATATCGAACGTATTTTCAGCGGCAGCCTATCGTTTTGGGCACACGCTATTGAGTACCGACATATTGAGGATGAATGATGATTGCAACACCATGCCAGATGGTGATATGCATCTTGTGGATGCATTCTTCAATCCCTTGTCAGTCGTATCAAGTGGTATCGATCCTCTGGTCAAGGGGATGTCTGCTCAGATTCAACAGTCTCTGGATTGTAAGGTGATCGATGATGTACGTAACTTCTTATTTGGCCCCCCGGGCTTCGGTCTTGGTATGGATCTGGCTGCCATAAACATAAATCGTGGTCGAGAGCGAGGATTGCCGGATTACAATTCGATCCGATCATCGATCGGGCTTCCGACAGTACGCTCTTTTGGGGAGAGTTTTGATAGCCATACTGACGCCCAAGCCTTGGAAGAACTCTATGGAGATGTCAATGACATCGATCCATGGGTTGGTTTACTCGCTGAGGTACATCTACCAGGAGCACTCTTTGGAGAAACGATTATGGCCATCGTTAAAAAACAATTTCAAGAAATTCGTGATGGCGACCGCTTCTTTTTTGAAGCAGATCCTTCCCTATCTACTGCCGAGGTGGAGATGATTCGGAACTCGACCCTCACAGAGATAATACGACGCAATACAGCGATAGAGGCCATGCAGGAAAATGTTTTTCGCATGACACGGACATGCAGCAAGGTAGATATCGATGAAAAGGAATTGGAATTGATCGTCTATCCCAATCCTATTCGCGAAGATTTTGACCTTACCGTCTTTTCCTTCGAAGGGGGTGATGCACAGCTTCGCATTTTTGATGCACTTGGAAAAGTCGTTTATAACAACGAGATTTCATTGGATTCGGGAGTCAATACATTCTTTGTTCCGCTGCAGGGCAGCCTGACTCAAGGTCTTTATCACCTGGATGTATCGACAGCCAGAGAACGAAATAGTACCAAGCTCTACATTACGGACTAACGAACCTACGCGTCATTAGTCCTCTCTTTCCTCCTGAATCTGGCTCAGATCAGAATGGTCCATGCGGATATAGGCTACTAGAGCGATGCCAACCACAGCCATCAAGATCTTGAACACGAAGCCGAAGACTGGATTTATTTGATCCACCCAGGATAGCCAACTCCAGCGCAATCCAACCATGGTTAATGCGAGTGATGTGAAACCTCCGATAAAGAGGGCAAAGCCCAGTACGGTTAATAAATCATTTTTCCTCATGACGCGGTAAAATTCACTAAATTCTGCTAAGTATGAAACTCTATTCACGCAACAAGGTTTTAGCTCAACTATATGCATGAACCTATTCCAAATGCTGTAACTAAACCACTTAAACTGGTGGAGTGCCCGCGAGATGCCATGCAGGGCATTCGGACCTTTATCGATACCGACCGAAAAGCAGCGTATATCAATGAGTTGTTGCAAGTGGGATTTGACACCATCGATTTCGGCAGCTTTGTCTCGCCCAAGGCCATCCCACAAATGCGGGATACTGCAGATGTACTTTCTAAACTTGACCTGAGCAAGACCAATACCAAACTACTCGCCATCGTCGCCAATTTGCGTGGAGCTGCAGATGCCTGCAAGTTTGCAGAGATCGACTATCTCGGCTATCCATTTTCAGTCTCTGAGACGTTTCAGCTGCGCAACACAAACGCATCCATGCAAGAATCGCTTGAGCGGCTTGAAGCCATCCAGGAGCTCTGTGGCAAGCATTCAAAAAAATTGGTGGTCTATCTCAGCATGGGCTTTGGCAATCCGTATGGAGATCAATGGAACGTCGGGATCGTGCAGGGCTGGGTAGATGATCTGGCCGAAATGGGCATCCGGATCATGGCGCTCTCGGATACCATTGGCGTGTCTACTCCAGACAGCATCGCCTATCTTTTTGAAAATCTGATCCCCCCCTACCCTGACGTCGAGTTTGGTGCGCATCTACACACGCTTCCTCAGAGCTGGCGAGAGAAAGTCGAGGCCGC
>CAJQNM010000024.1 GCA_905479665.1 uncultured Saprospiraceae bacterium | reverse complement strand
ATGTTTGACTTTCTCCAGGAGGAACTGGCTCAGAATACGCATGATCAATATGCGTCTGTCTATGTACAGGCCCCTGGAGAGAACGGTAATCGAAAAGCGGCTGTACCGCATGCACCTTACTCTGTGAGTCCACAGCTTTTTGGTCTGATCAATGCACTCAATACCGAACCCGGCAGCGTCAGTATTCACAATCAAGAGACACCTGCCGAAAACGAACTCTTCCTCTCTGGAACCGGTGCTTTCATCGATCTCTATGAAGGATTTGGCACCTCGATGAAGGGCTTCCGTGCAAGTGGACGCACGTCCATACACTACGCTTTGCAACACATGGATGCCAAACATCGCTTCCTCTTTGTACACAACACCCTGTCTGAACTTGAAGATCTTACGGCAGCTCTTGAAAAAAATCCACGTTGCTACTGGGTTTCAAATCCCAACGCCAACTTGTATATCGAAAATCGTCTCCCCAACTATCAACTCTTCTTAGCACATGACCTGAAGGTATGCCTTGGCACCGACAGCCTTACCTCAAACTGGCAGCTCTCCATTTTTGAAGAAATGCGAACGATCGCTCGCTATAATTCCTACCTCACTACTGCCAAGCTGATCGAGTGGGCCACGACCAATGGAGCTGAGGCACTGGGTTATGAAGACGAACTGGGCACGATAGAAGTCGGTAAGAGTCCTGGACTCAACTTGCTCCATCTCAACCAGGAAGGCCAAATCGATGACAAAAGTTATTCTGAGCGCATAATGTAGGATCTAATCGATTAGCTCATCATGGAGCGCTCGGATAAAGTCACGCCGCAATACACTCTGGAATTTCTTTCCTGTCTCATTGGTTTTGATGGTGAGAAGGAGATCTGTACCCACCTTCATCAGGTATTTTGAGCGATCTTGCGTCGTATAGAGCGCCGGCCTTAATCTTCCCGAAATTTTTGAGTACTTGCCCACTCTATGCCATCTCCTAAAAAGTCGCTTGTTGGGAGATGAGAGATTGACCCGGACTGATAGCTCGCGCTGGTCGCCATTATCAGCGATCCAGACAAAGTCATATCGCATCTGTTTTTTACGCTGATTGCTAAATTGTAAGATGTTCAGATTATCCAGATTGCCGAAGTACTCAACGAAGCGAGATTTTGTCACTGCATCGATAGCGTTTTTTTGCAGCCTAAACCTATAGACAGAATCTTCCTTGGAAAATTTGAAGGGTCGAAATGGCAATGATGACACTGTATCAGGAGCTAGGATTTCTTTTCCCATGTACTCATGAAGAAGTGCTGTGTAGTAATCGCGTTTTTTGTCCGAAATCGGAAGCAGCTGCTTTTCTTCGGGGTCTGCTTTTAGATCAAAGTAAAGTTCTTCGCCGCTATTCTGATCATACATGTATTTGAAAACGTGGTTTGGTTGTTTATCGACGATCGCCAGCGCCGGATGTTTTCGTCCATGTCCCATTTGCTCATGAAAGGTAATTCGTGAAGGGTTTTTATTAAGCAGTGAGATACCATCCCAAATCTCTGGAACCTCCAGACCTAGGCGATCTACGATAGTGGGTGCTATATCTACCTGAGTGGCATAGTCTTTTTCCAAATAAACTCCAGGTTGGCTATCAATAAAAATAATGGGGACTTGAATTGCATTTTGTCGCAATGAGCTTCCATGTCCCACTGGTGATTCATATTCGCCCATCGATTCACCATGATCTCCCACGATGACTAGGATTGCATCATCTAGATATCCCTTCTCAAGTAAGATCTTGTGTATCTGACTTATCGCGTAGTCCGTTTGAAATATGCCGTTATCATAGTTATTCCGATAAATATTTCTTGAATCAGGATCATATTTGTTCACCCTCATGCGTCTGATCCAACTTCCCCCAATGGTCGGTTTAAACTTCTCAAAAGTTTCATGTTTTGTGCCCAGTACATGGGGGCCCATGAGGTGAATGAAAAAGAATTGAGGCTTTTCATTTACTGGAAGATCTTTCAGGACATCCAGGATGAAAAAGTCATCGTAGGAAGAATAACCTTCCACATCTGCACCTTCCACATATCTGTCTATATTCTTGCCATAGTGCTGTTTGAGATTGTACCAACTACGGTGGGCACCGGAGAGGTAGAAATTAATTTGATACCCTATTTTTTTTAAGAAATCATGGATCCCAAACTTTAAGTATGTCAGGTTCTGGTAAGTCACAGCATTCAACGTTGATAAAATACCGCAAAAAGATGAACTGCAGGTGGATGTAGAAACGTTGAAACTCGTGATACGACCCTGCTCGTAAAGTGAATCTAGAAACGGCGTTGTCTTTCTTTCATACATGCGATGTGAAAGGTGATCAGAGCGAAGGCAGTCTACCGAAATCACAATGATATTTTTGGCTTTGAAGCTTGTTGGGTCGATCGAAGGCATTTCCCAGTTTCTGGTTCCGAGACGCATATTCTGAATGCGCTGCAAAGGCTTTGACTGCGAAAAAAAGCAAACAAAAACCTCCTTTTGCAGTTCTTTTCTTGTCGAAAGATTTCGTTGCAACGTGTAAGAAAGGCCGCAGAGGCACAAGCCAGCTACTGCAGATAAATAAAGCAAATGCCTTTTTGATTTTCCATCACCTCTAAGAGTAGGTCGCCAGAACGCATACCAGCAAAAAGCAATTATCAATATTGCTCCGAGAACCACCGCCTTCAGTGGGTTCTGCTGAGCGAGTTGTAGGAAAAATCGACCATCCGAAAGCAGTTCACGAAGCAGACGCCAATTCAAAGGTGCGCCCCAATTGTCATTTCCAATATAGTAGCCGCCAAAAATCGCAAGGAGTGCTACGACGCAGAGAGCCATCACCAATGGCGATAGAAATTTCCCAGCAAGGCTTTTTGCTGAGGAGCCCATAGGTAACACCACGCCTCCTACGGCGAATAGAAATAGATTTGCCAACGAGAAAGAAATGGTAAGAAGTAATAGCGAGGGATTCTCCTCATTGGTCAAAGAGTAGCAAAACCAGCAGGCGACTGCAATGAATAGGGTAAGCGGTAAATGTGTTACCAAAGAGGCAAATACTACGTTTTTCTTAAAGGATCTAGCCGCTTGCATGATTTCCTCTTATTTCAAATTTGGTCACTTTCCCCTTCCTTTACCAATTCCGACCACAGCTCTAGTTCTGCTTTAAAGTCGAGATCTACATACGTCATCTGCAGTTTCTCAATCTCATCGCGCAGACCTAGCAGAAAATTTTGATGTTCAATCGATTCCTCATCGCGAGCACGATGTGCCAAACTCCGAGCTATTTTTTCCAATGCCCGATCAAGCTCCTCATCGATCACTAGGCAAGCTTCTCGAAATTGCTGCCAGACATATTCGATCGCGAGATTACTGGGGTGAGATAGATCATCTTGATAAAATCGGTAATCCCTTAGATCATCCATCAGCATCTCATAGGCTGGAAAGTAATGTCGATTGTCTCGCTTTTCGACCAGATCGGCGAGGGCCAAGATCAATGTCGATTTGCTCTGTTGATTACTGACGAGACCGTCTCGCAAATGCCTGATGGGGCTGACCGTCAAAATAATCTGGAGCTCAGGAAATGCGTCCTGCCAAGCGTCCAGTTCGGTGTCCAGACATTCTACAATCTCACCCACTGAAAGACGTCTGCGCCTGAAGAAGCTTGCTGGTAAGCGGTGGCAGTTGGCCACAATTCGCCCATTGTCAACTCGTGCAAAAACATGTGCCGTACCTAAGCTCAGCACCAGTGCCCCTACTCCTCGGGTAAACTGGTGCGCTTCTCGAGTCATCGTAGTGATGTTGGATTGCAGCGTCGACAGATCTGAAGCTGTAAACTGTCCATGATGCGCCAGGCTGACGACCCTATCGTCTAGAGCAAGAAGATCATCCAATCGATCGAATCTTCCTTTGCGAATGTCAGTAAGGCAGCCTACGAGTGAGATTGGATTGTAGATGATGCCCCCAGGATTTTGCAAAACACTGTATTTATGAAGCGATAGCAGATTTCCCATTTCTGTGGCGAAACACGATCCCATGCAGAGGATCGGATCGGATCGCCGTAGCCTTGAGGACAGAGCAGTGGCCTTGATTTCTGTGCGTAGAGGCTTCATGGCTGGCAAAGAGTTTACATTAAAAGTATTATTTTTCGTGTCGCCCATTTTCTTTCACTCCCTTAGACGCTACATGAACTTCTTCTCTCGCCTGTTTGGCGCAAAAAATGATCAGCTTGTTCAGCCCAATCTCAGATTTGGACGCTACACAGATACGTACAAAGAAGACCATAAGTACGACAGCTGGGATGAAGCTGTTTCGCATTTTGAAGCAAAACGCTTTTTTGATTCGTACGTCGCATTCTTCGAATATCTGCGGGACGACGAAGCGAAAAATGTAATGATACACCGAGATGAAGATCAAGTACGCTTCACCTTTTACCAAGGTTCAAAAAAAATAACTGGCTGGGCAACTCAAGAAAAACTCAAAGCCGAAAGTAAAATTGCAACAGCAACAAAACTAAATATAGGCTTCCTACGTCGACTGGTCGAGAGCAACTACAACCTCAAGTATGGTCGGTATTGCATCGACGATGATGGAGACATTTCCATGGTCTTTGATACGCTTTCGCTCGATGCCTCTCCGTACAAAATATACTATGCCCTCAAGGAGATCGCCCTGGCATCTGACAAACAAGATGACCTCCTCGTCGAAGAATTTGACTCGCTGCAGGACGTCAACGTGGACCATGTTACGCACCTTCCGCCAGAGGAAAAACAGATTAAAGCAGATTATTTGCACTCTAGCATCGAGCAGACATTGCATGAAATCGAACACGGTCGGCTCAATCGGGTTCAGTATCCTGGAGGCATCACCTATCTGCTTCTCGAACTGATCTATCGGCTAGACTTTTTGGTCCGACCCGAAGGAAACACAATGGAAGCCTTCGAACGGATGCACCGCACCTATTTTGCTGCTGATAACAAATCTGCCCGCGAAAAGAACCGTAGCCTCATCAGAGAATTGCGCAAGGTCCTGGAGCGATCAAATGAAAAATTGGCACAGGAACTCTACGATACTGTTTCCACCTTTGGCATCACGAATCCGTCCACTCATGTCCGTTTGAGCGAATTTATCAAAGGTGAATTGGGCAACATTGATTGGTATCAGGAAAACGACCACGAACAAATCGCTCTGGCCATTACAGGTTATATAGCCGGCTATTCACTCTTTTATTACAGCATGGCAAAGCCGGATCGGGAGCTGTTTTTACTCTACTTTCAAATCATGCATCAAAATTATTTTGCTTCCCTGGGTTTTACCCGGTCTTTAGTGGATACATCCGGTCAGCTCAATGCTTCCGAAATCCGTAAAGCCATGTCGGAAATACTAGATCGTCACAGCAATGTCTTCGTGCAGTTGCGTAGCAGCAATATAAAGGAGGTGAGATTTGACAACAGAGTTAACTTTGCAAGATCTTACATGCAGTATATCGCTTCTCTAGATTTGACTAAACCAAGCTAATCTTGCCCATTGCTGACACCATAGAGCGCTACCGAGATTTGATCGTTCAGATCGCTACCCCCCACAGTACCGGCACCGGATTCTACGTGAGTCAATACGACCTGATCGTGACCAATGAGCATGTCGCCCGGGACAACAGAACTGTGGTGGTGAAAGGATCGAAATTTGAAAAACAACTCAGCGAAGTACTCTACTTGGATAGCCGGCTCGACCTCGCCTTTCTTACTGCTCCGAAGCTGACCAATCCGCTCGAAACCCCCGGATTGATCATGCAGCCTCTGAGAGAAGGCGATGGGGTCCTGGCCATTGGACATCCCTACGGATTGAAATTTGCAACAACAAACGGAATTGTCTCAAATGTCAATCATGACCTGAAAGGTGTACGCTATATCCAGCACGACGCCGCACTCAATCCGGGCAACAGTGGTGGCCCTCTGGTCACACACAAAGGTGAAGTAGCTGGCATCAATACATTTATCGTAAAGAATGGAAACAATCTTGGTTTCTCCCTTCCAGCAGACAGGCTCGCTGAAACCTTGCAGGAATTTAGAACCGGACATGGTACCCATGCCATGCGTTGCCACTCTTGCAACAATTTGCTTTTTTCCGATCAGATCGACGATAACTACTGCTCTTTCTGTGGCACCAAGGCCATCCTCCCCAATGAGGTCGAAGAGTACGATCCAGTTGGCGTGAGTAAGACGCTTGAGTCGACTCTGGGCACCCTGGGCCATGATGTATCCCTGGCCAGGATCGGACCAAACCAATGGCAGATTGTCGAAGGAAGTGCAAAGATAACCCTGACCTATCATGGTGAAAGTGGACTGATTGTCGGAGATGCGTTCCTTGCCGAACTCCCGAGGAAAGCAATTAAACCCATTTACCAATACCTCTTATCGGAAAATTATCATCTCGAAAATCTTTCACTGAGTGTACGTGGCAACGAAATCATGCTATCCCTGATCATATTTGATAGATACTTAAATGTCGATACTGCCGCATTTCTGATGAAGCATCTTTTCGAGAAAGCAGATTACTACGACACCGTTCTCGTGGAG
>CAJQNM010000023.1 GCA_905479665.1 uncultured Saprospiraceae bacterium | reverse complement strand
TATTACACGGCCGAGATCTTTGCGTAGGGTGAGACTGGTGACTAGGTTTTCCTTGGCTGCAATGTTTGTACGTAAATCTAATGGCAAGGTTGTTTCATCATCAGATGCTCGAAAGACATTCAGCATGATTTCATCCCCTTGGTCCGCATAGCCCACTTGTACACCATAGCCTTTGCGTTGATAGAAATTGTCCAATTCCTGCCGAAGGCCATAATCTTGCAATCGGGCTTTGCGCAAGGTACCGTACATGGCAGCGAGCCTAAATCGACCGGGAGTGAGCTCAAAACCGGCACCATTAAATCCGTGTCCATTTAGTGAATATTTTGAAAAACTCATGCTTCTTCGGAAGAGATGGAGCTTAATCCATTTGTACGAAGGGCTGATGCCCACGAAGGAATATGCGGGCAATCGATATGTGGCATTCTTATCTGCAATGGCGATGGAAAATGGAGCTTTAAATCCTAGAATATCAATAGTGGCATTTGCCATAAGATTTATTCCGAAGGGATCTCGTCGGCGCTCCATGCCCGAAATTGAATTAAATCGAAGGTTCATAGTGAGGCCACCAGAAAAGTCGACCGGGTTCTGGGCCAGGCGTTCGCGCAGCGTCTCCACCGAGCGTTCGATATCCTGGGCAAGGAGAGCGGGAGAGCTACCTAATGCCGTCATCAGCATGCCGAATGCAAAGGCTTTCAAATTTAGATGTTTGGAGGCTTTCATGGGGAGGCTTGATGGATGGTACTAAATCTTGATACACGTCCTGAATGGGAGATTGCCCGCACTTTCATAAAAACAGCACTGGTGGGAGTGGGTTGGTCCCACTGATATAGGGCAAAGGTAGAGTTGCTGCCTTGCTTCCGATGCTCCTGCGAATCATATGCTCCTGGGGGTAGACGTAGCCGATGGTGATCATTTGCCCCTCGCTGAGACCTTGCATAATTTGAAATCTTTTGATGTCGTAGTCTTCGGGATAATCAAACAAGAGTGCTAAAACAGAGTCGCGGAATTCAGAATCGACAAAGGTCAGATCAGGTAGGTAGATTGGTGGTATGCACCAACCACTGCGCACATTTGAGTAAGATACAAGCCCACTGGAGTCGGTGACACGTATGCGATAGATGATGGTATCGTTTTGAGAAAGCGATGTATCCCGCCATAGGTTACTGTAGGCAGTCGGTGTTATTTCATTTTGCTGCCAATTCGTTTCCTGGGCATTTCGCCACTCCAGAACGTGTGATTGTGCATCGGTAGAAGGGGAGCCCTCCCAAGTGAGAGATACGTGATCATAATCAGGAACAATATCGCTGATTCGTGCCGGAGTAGGGGGGAACCGATCAGGAAGAACGATGGAAACACTATCGGAAAAGTAGGATTCATTTTGATTGATATCACGGGAGGTGATCCAATACGTGCGACCCATGTAAAGTGTCTTCTTATCGAGCGTATCAATGAAATAATTATTTTCCAACTCGAGATTATGCAGAAGAAATTTATTGCCATCTGGCTTGGGTGAGAAGAATATGCGGTATCCTTTTAAATCTGGATCAGCGAGATCATTCCAGGTTATTTTAGAGATGAAGGTGGCCGTATCAAAATCGACATTCACATTTTGTGGTATGCCCGGTGGTTTGGTATCAATTAGAGCGACCATTTTGCTTAGAGAGTTTGTGGTGATTTTGCGATGGTAACGCGCTCGCACATAGTAAAAATTCATCTCAAGGGGATATTCATCGAGATAGGTGCGCTGTGTGATGGGTAGTAAAGAAGAATTTATTTTTTCAAAACCTTCGAATTTGTCTTCTGATCGATAAATGTCAAAACCCTCTAAATATTGCATCAGAGAATCAGCTATTTCCCAATCCAATTTGCTTTTGCCTCGCTCTTTTATCTCATCGGCGTAGAGACGAGGTGGAGCATAGATGATGTGACACGGCAAGACATATTCGGGTGCAGAATACGGACCGTACTCCCCCCAAATGTCTTTGCCCTGGAGGACGTAATCATAAAGACCTTCCTTCCCAATCGAGTCAATATAGAAGACCAACGGATCTCCCTCCGCATAATTTGCCAGTAGAGGACGAGGGGTCCGACGTTGGTAGGTACTCAAGCTATCTTGCCTGCGCAGAATGTGGTAGGAGGAATATAGATCGTCGACTCCATAAAGATCACCAGTGATGGAAAGTCGGTTATTCTTGCAGATGCAAATGGGAGGCAGTGGAGGATCAAGTGGTCGTACTGTGGGGAACGGTATGGTAGCCACCTGGGTCATGAGTTGCGCATTGCGCGGGTGATTCAACTCTACTCGTACACGATAGGTGGATGGAGTGTTTGGATTATGTATTTCATAGGCAAGGCCCATGGCCTTGGCCAGCGAAAAATTATCCTGGATGCCAAATAGCAGGATGAGCCGACTCCATTTTAATTCTTCTGGATCACTGGTCAGGGAGGTGCCGTCGCGAGCTTGCTTAAATAGTTGAAATGTGAGACTGTCACCTTCTGTTTCGCAACGCGAAGAAATGTCATCATCGCTAGATGGCATGACATTGACGGATCGGGTGTCGCGTATTTGCGTGCCTTCCATCTCTTCAATGGTGATTTTGTATCCGTATTGAAATCCCAGTGAGAGTATGTTGGCATTTCCTACTGACCAGCGCAGCTTTAAGCTAGAATCATCGTAGTGCGCCATGGTAAAAAGGGTATCCGTCTGAGCAGCGAGATTATTCATCACCAATAAGGAGATGATCGAAAGTAGGGACAGACTCATTCGCATCACGGCCGATAAAAATTGATGACTTTGTCTGCGCTCGATGTCAGATTGAAACCAGGTATACGGTAAGTAAGCTTAATGGGATAATTGCCAGACGAATATTTGGGAAAATCTCTGACCGTTAGTCCCTTAGCATCATCCGGACCATTGACGCGAACTCGTGGCGATACAGATGGATTGTAGTTTGGGTTAGGGCTGCCATCCTTGAGAAGGGGCCTATTGTTAGACGCGTTACTGCAGGTTTCATAAGTTTCAATGTCGATGCACTGTTGCAGTCCGGTTTCCTCACTCTCTCGAACAAGGTTATCGTAAGTCGAGAGAAAATTTTTCCGAATGTCGTAGGTGAATGCACCAGCTTCATCTCCTGGAGCTAGCGCTACTTCCCTAAATGCACCAACGGAGATTGAGGCCCATTCGTAAGTGACATTCGACCCTTCACCAGCTGGTATTATTTGAACGTTGGCTTTGGACTGGCACCTGAATAGTTTGCATGCTCCATATGGAACCCAGTTTCTCACTTTTCCCCAATAGTGAAATGCGCCATCTTGAGCGGTCGTGTGCAATACACTGGTCAAGCCATCGCTCGTAAAATCAAACGGCTCTTCATCAGATTTAATGAGGATATCCATGGGTCCATTTTCCGACTCCCAATTCGGATCTGTTATTGTTGCAGTTTCGGCCTTCTCTGCAAACGTGCGAAATTTACTCGTAGAAAATTCCAATTTCATCAGGTCTGCGGGTTCGCCATCACCGACAGCAGCAGAGATTACCCAACGATATTTTTGCTCTGGCTCCCAGGCGGAGTATTGGTCATCAATCAATTTTTTACCACTGCCGTCTAGCGTGAGAGCGCCTTCTGCAAGCACCTCCCATGAACCATTGCCGGCTTCTAGGGGAGCTGCGCCGGGCGCAATAACTACCTTTTCCATGCGACTGGTAAATGTAGCTCCAGTTGTCGGCAGTTTCTTCCCAAAATCGAGCATGATTTTATCGTGCTCATCAATATGAAAATATTCTTGATTTTTAAGTGGATAGCTGGCTGCAACATCTGCCAGGGTCAAACCCAATATTCCCTTAGGATCGACCGTAAAGGTGACAGAAGTATCTACCTGATATGTTTTTCCATTATTCTCATACACGACATCTGGATTTGCACCGGTGTCCCAGGCTTCACCTTTTACGGAAAGGGTGACAATACTACCCGGAGTGAGCATTTGTTTTGGCGTGACAACCAGCGAAGAATTTTTTGTGGTACTGGTCGTCTCAATGATGTTGC
Source organism: uncultured Saprospiraceae bacterium (assembly GCA_905479665.1). Classification (GTDB taxonomy): domain Bacteria; phylum Bacteroidota; class Bacteroidia; order Chitinophagales; family Saprospiraceae; genus CAJQNM01. The sequence goes on along the minus strand of CAJQNM010000023.1, from coordinate 137 downwards.
CTTGATCGTCGGTCAAGGTTGCTTCGAGACTTACTTTCAGGCGCAGTTTTTCAGATTTTCCCGTATTAAAATCAATTAATTCTTCGGTTACCTCGCGATTGGGAGGCACGGCACAATCCAAAACAAAATTAGAGTTT
>CAJQNM010000022.1 GCA_905479665.1 uncultured Saprospiraceae bacterium | reverse complement strand
TGGAAGACAGGAAGACCACCACTCAGCCCTGATCCGCCATTGTCGGTGATAAATGATCCAACGGTCGGTACGTCGAGACCACCTAAGATGGTGATCGTGGCGACAATAACAATGGCAGCCAACGCAGAGGGTATGACCTTCGTCAGTTTCGGCAAGAAGTACATAATGGCCATGGTCAGGCCTACTAAAGCTAGCATCATGTAGAGCTCGGTACCCTGCAACCAGGACGATACACCCCCGGAAGTTTCTTTAAACAGGCCCAATTGCGAGAGGAAGATCACAATGGCCAATCCATTGACAAATCCCATCATCACCGGATGGGGGATAAGCCGCACAAATTTTCCTAATCGTAAGACTCCTCCAGTGATCTGAATCCCACCGACAATCAATAACGTAACAAGGAGCCACTGTAGACCTACACCCTCACCCAACGCGTTGCCCTGCTGGATCATATGCACCATGACAACGGCCATCGCCCCAGTGGCACCCGAGATCATACCGGGTCGCCCACCAAAAATGGACGTAATGATGCCCATGATAAATGCTCCATAGAGGCCCACCATGGGATCGAGATTTGCTACAAAGGCAAAAGCTACGGCTTCCGGCACCAATGCGAGCGCAACGGTGAGACCGGAAAGTATATCATCTTTAGGGTTGTCGAATATGCTCTTTATCCTCGCTATCATACCTACGCTTCATTCAAAAGCCGGCAAATATACACTTATTGAGGAGGGGTGCTTCTGGTCTTATTTTGGTCTACTTTACAAGCTCTATAACCACACTTTTACCTGCATATACGCCCTGGGGCAGATCAACAACAAGAGTGGTTTTTCCCTCGGTCGCAGCAAGGACACTCGCATCGGTACCCTTGACTTGATACTTTCCTGAAATAGTGAGCATCAACGAATTCAGTTTGCGAGATGGATCTGAAACCGTGAGCTGCTCGACTCCGTCTGCTCCTACCTGCAACATGACCATGCCTTGACTTTCCAGAACCACAGAGAGCGACTCCGAAAACTGAACCTTTCCAGCACGATAGAACGCGGCTTGGCAGATGCCATCTTCCTTATTCTTGGCCGCTTGTAAATCTGCCGTATTTGATAAAATCTCGATACCGCGATCATCATGAAGTGACTCTGCAAAGTCGGAGGATGCGATGTCTGGGATGACGATGTACTCGTAGGTTGCACTGTCTGGACTTTCTCCATGGTCAAACCAAAGCGTGAATACATCAATTTTCACGACTTCCTCGGAAATATGTTTTTGATCAGTTATGTCTGACCAGCGGCCCTGTTCTTCTCGATTCGTAAGTCGCAAGCCGTCTGCGGTGGGTAAAATGTATCCGATGCGATTGTGGTGAATACCACGTATACCGTCTAGTGAGTGCTCATCGGGTGGCAATACGGATCGGGTACCTTCCTTGACTATCGAGACCTCGTCTTCCAGCAATCGCTGATCTATGGTGGTAGCCACCGGCAAGTCCGGCCTTGATTTGATTCCGGCCCCAAGGCAGAGGTATTCATCTTTAAAGAAAAACCAAGATTTCCGGGCTTCCAAGAGATCATGTGGACTCTTGAAGTCGAAGGCCACCATGCCATAAAAACCATCCGTTACCGCACCGACAAAATCTCGCAAGCCATCCTTTTGAATTTCATCTGAACTGAGTAATTCCGATTTCTGCATGATCGTCGCTCCAGAGATTTTCTGCCAGTCATAAACTGGCCATATGTTGTGATATTCGTCGCCCTTCAGCATGTGGTAATTGGTGCCGTCTGCACGATGATGAGTGGTGATACCTGGACCATTGTACGGCACCTCCATGTTGCGATTGCGCGTAGAAAACATTCGAACTGTCGTGTAGTAGTTGGGCCTTTGGCAGACAAAATGCTCGGTTTGCCAAAAGAACTTACAAAAGGACTTCGTTGGTTTTCCCTGTCCTTGCCTTAGCATCATGATTTCTTTTAGCTCGGCCTGGCGATGGTCTGTGCTGGCCAATAGACGCTCAATTTCCCGTGTGCCATTCGGTCGAAAAGTGCCTTTGTGTGCAATGCTGCGATTCTTCACGCTAATGTCCGTGTAGGTGCCGTAAACCATTTGGGGGTAGATACCATCTAGATAATAGTCGACCAGATGATTGATTTTTTCGAGAGAAAATGCGTAGCGGGTTTTGGCTACATAATCCGCCCATTCCCCAAAGGCGTTGGCATATTTTCCATATCCGTAGGAGGTGGTATTGTTGACCCGATCCACTCGATGATGAAAGCTGTAATCGTGTTGCATGCCGCGCTTGCCTGTGCTGAATTTGACTTCACCTTCGATCAGGTTGATGATCTCGCCAAATCTTGAAGTATCTCCGACAAAAAGGAGATTTTTGGCCAGAATGCCAGCGATCACGATGCGGTCTCCACTGGGCCTGGCTCCCGATGCATTCATATGTGCACGACCGATGATGGGTTGTGCCTTTTCCACCAGATCCTGCGGAAGTTCGTCTCCGATTAACAGCATGAGATTGACTAGGTTGGTCGGAGTTGAAATCTGATTGTTGTGCCAGTTGTCACCAAAATAGTCGTGACTTACCCAGTGCCCTAAAGAGGTTCCAATGCGTTCTTTGAGTTTCACATCATGATAAAAGGACGACGAAGGTTGCTGATAGCACCTGGCCAAGTATGCCAGATCACTGGTGTGCCGGCGATGGGGAAAGCCGGCTGTACGACTGAGATCAGCATAATTAATGTTCCGAAAACTTCCGTCATCCTGCATCCGAGCCAGCATGTCTTGGGCTTTTTCATCGACCACTTCGTCGCTCATTAACTCGCTGACAACCCGCTCTTTGACTAGGTCAAAATCTCTATTCTGTGCATCTACTGTGGGGGAGAAACTCAGTCCTGCCGCCAGGAAAAAGAAGGACAACCAGGACTGGAAATCTAGATGGATTTGAGCGAGCATTGACTGAGTAGGATTCATGGATCACAATTGAGAAACCATAAAATAATACTCTCAGCGCAAACCTGATCGATCGATGATTTCTAAGCAAAACCATCTGGGCCTTTCCTACTTGTTTTCCGTGCCATTTATCAGACCAAGGAGTCAGGCAACCCCTTCTGTTGGCCAAATGCTTGCTATCAAGTACATTCGAACAACAGTTTCTCTTTTTTGGATAAAAACACAGATATGAAAAACATACTTTTCTTCCTCTTGATGGTCCTATTTAGTCTGCCGATGAACGCGCAGGAGGCTCATCGACGCTGGCGAAAAATGAATCAAATCCGCAACGATAAATTTGATCTGATCTTGCCCGAGGTCATGAGGGAAAATGACATCGATATGTGGATCGTGATGAGTCGGGAAGGAAATTTTGATCCGCTCTATCCGGATCTAGGTGGAGGGTATGTAGGTAAAAATGGATACTATATTTTTAGCGATTCAGGGAGCGGACGAATTGAACGGGCAGCCTTGGGCATCGCCGGATATTTGCTCAAAGAAGGCGGGGCCTACGATCACTTTGGCGCCGAAGAAGAACTGAAATCGTATGTGGAGGAGCGCGACCCACAACGGATTGGCTTGAACATATCCAAATCGATCGGGGGTGCGGATGGGCTATCTCATTCTGGGTACGAAGAGCTGGTCGAGCTTCTTGGTGCAAAGTATACCGATCGATTTGTGTCTGCCGAAAAATTGGTCTCTGATTTTCGATCGCGGCGGGTGGCGTCTGAGATTGCTGCTTTCGGCGAAGCCTGTGAATTGTCATACACCATTGCGGAGAAGGCGCTCTCAAATGCGGTGATCACACCTGGTATTACGACCCTGGAAGATGTGGCCTGGTGGATCACAGAGCAGCAATTTAAGCACAACCTCGAGTCTTCCTTTGGCATGCCGTCGGTCTACATCACTGGGCCTCGAGGTATCCTGGCCACCTCGACCGATAAAATAATCGAACGTGGAGATGTCATTATGCTCGACTATGGTGTGGGCCTCATGAATCTTTATACCGATATGAAACGCATCGCTTATGTATTGCGCGAAGGAGAGACCCGCGTGCCCGATGGTATTCAGAACGCATTTGATCAAGGGGTACGGGTGCGAGATATCATCAAGCAAACCATCAAGCCAGGAGTTACTGCTCGCGAGGCAGAAGGAAAGGTCTACGAGGCGCTAGAGGCCGCAGGATTTAATAAAATGAAGGGCTTTAATCAATACACCGACCTCGAAGAAACGGATGTCATCATAGGGTGCCACTCGGTGGGCAACTGGGGTCACGGTGTCGGGCCATCAATTGCCTTTTTCAACCCGGTGCGACTTGACTACGAAATCAAACCCAGCAACTTGCTCTCCATCGAGCTTTTTGCCTACACCAAAGTACCCGAATGGGCGGACAAAAAATTACGTATCCCACTCGAAGATGATGCCATAGTCACTGAGCGTGGAGTAGAGTGGATTTATCCGATTAATCCGAGGATACAGGTAATTAAATAGGGTGTTATGAATTGACCGCAGCCCGAATTTATTCGATACGTGGGGCAGGCGTGGATCTATTCAGCGCAGGTTTCAATTTAGAAGGAATTATTTTAGACCCAAACTAGGTGAGGATCCATTCCGCACTATTTCTCATATAAGAAAAAACTTTCGCAGGACGGGATTTCCATTATTTTAACTATTAATTAATTAAATCAATACATCGTATTGGGATTCCTAGACTCCTTTGGTATCTGCTGTATTGCATCCCAATGTTCACATATTTTCCCGTGTTGA
>CAJQNM010000021.1 GCA_905479665.1 uncultured Saprospiraceae bacterium | reverse complement strand
CATTAAATCGCAATCATGCGTTGACACATTACGATCACTCGGTGACAAACCCACACGGTTTTGCGGACTATGGTCCAGATATTTGGGGCCTTACCTCGAGCTATTCGACTCGCAATGATGGCAAGCCAGGTGTTGCCTATACTTCGCACCGACCGGACAAGGACAAAGGCATTATTTCTCCCACGGCCGCCCTCTCGTCCATGCCATTTACGCCCAAAGAATCTCTTCAGGCTGTGCGAGGATTTTACAAATACGGTGACAAATTATTGGGACCTGCAGGATTTTACGATGCCTTTAGTGTTGAGCTGGATTTTTGGCCCCAACGCTATTTAGCAATCGATCAGGGTCCGATTATTCTGATGATTGAAAATTACCGCAGTGGTTTGCTGTGGGATTTATTTATGAGTGCACCCGAGGTGCAAATAGGATTGGAGAAATTGGGTTTCGAATGAAGGCCCACCCCCCAGGGTGAGCCTTCTAAACCTATGAGCAAGATAGGATTGTGTACTTATTGCAATTGAAAAGTGGTGGCGCCAAGAAACCCGTGATCGGCATATACCATGACATTGTACATTCCGGATTGCAAATCGCGATCTGCAGCAAATGACATCTCTACACTTTGTCTTTCGGCAAGGGTTGTTTGTGTAATATCTGCTGCGAGTACGTCGATCGGCTCTGCCGATTTTACCGTAAACTCTTTCGTGTCAAGGTCTTTGATTGGATTGCCATTAAACTCTGTGACAACCAAATAAATTTCTTCGGCACCCTGATATTCTTCGGGCACATCATTGAGATCAAAAGCGACATTTATGGTCTGGGCCTGGCGCGCATTCGCAGTCAGTTTATCGTTGCGTTTCTTGGCAGTCACCGAAAAATTTTCAGCGAGGAAGCCGGCCGGAGCCACTTCAAACAAGCGCTTGGTCAGTTGGCTATTTGCCAGGGACACTTCTTGAAGCTCTTCATTTAGTGAAGCAATTTCATCATTGCTGATTTGTAGATCGCTTGCTAGTTGCTCATTTTCCTCACGCAATTCAGCATTGGAATTTTGCAGGCTGACAATATCTTCCTCCAGAGCGATCTTTAATTCAGCCAGCTGGCTGAGTCGAGCGGTGATTTGGTCTTTTTCTTCCTGGCTTGTTTCCAGTTTTTTACGCATGGACCATAACTTTCCTTCCAGCTCATCGATCTCTGTAACGCGCACTTCCAGAGCAACGGCTAGTGAATCGTTCTGCGTGATTTGCGTTTGATAGGAGCTGTCCATAACGACCATCTCCTTCTCCAGTTGCATCTTTTTCTGATCGAGGTCCTCTAGGGTGAGGCTTAATTTATCCCCGTCTGTCTCGAGCTGATTGTTTTTCGAAATAAATACGCCAATTGTGACCAGTGCGCCTAGTAAAAGGGCTCCCATAATCCAATTGAATCGCTTTGCACCAGGCATACCGGTGCCTTGTTTTTGATTGGTAAAACTCATTGTAAGAAATTTTAGTTACACAAATTTTTAATAAAGGTCATTCCTGATGTGACATGAAAATCAAGAAGAAGTATTTGTGTTACCTATAAGAAGAGATTTAGTGAGTTTGCTTCTGGTGAGTTCGGGGGTATAAACGGGGCGGCCGCAAAGTTCGGTACAATGCGTGCGTTAATAAAAAGTTAAGGCAGGAGATGGGCGTATAAATACACTATACGTTGATATTTATTAAAATGCACAATAAATACCTTGTAATAAGATAATTACACATTATCATATAAATCAATATGAACCAAAATATTATTTATTCCTTAGGCATCTTAAATATACCCTTGGGCTGATGCATAAGGCTGTGGCGAACTGAATACTGTATCCTTCCAGGTCTTTTGTTTTAAAATGATCTCTTTCGATTGGGAAGTAATTCGAAACGTCGATTGACCTTGAAGTGCAAGAATTAATTTGATCATGTTTCGGTAGTAACGCGTGCCATCCGTTCATCTCATATTTATTGTTTTGCCTCTAACTATTCCGAAATATGCCTCCTTGCCAGCAGGAAAGCCTGCCTGAGGCAGGCGGCACATTACTAGCCCAGGAGGAGCGAATTGGAAACCTTGGTTAGTAAGGATCTTGGACGATAGTGTTTGGCGGTATCTTTTTTAGCGAAGGTCAAATGAGCTGAGTATTTCGTAAGTGCTTCTTAGCGATTTGGTAGTAAAGCAACAAGGCTATACCTCCAAACATAAATATCAAAGGAAAATATCCGGCTCCATCATCCATCGACGTATTCTCTTCGACAAAGTGACCGATAAATAAGGCCAACCCGATAGCTACTAAAAACATACCCCATTTCAGGTTGGCATACGGACCATTTTCTTGTCGAAAGATGGAAGCATCTGCACCATTCTCAATCAATGCCATACGCTCCCGATTCCGAGTCATGAGAAAGAAGTATGTGGTAAAGCCGACCGTGCCAAAAGTAGAGATGATTGCTATGATAGGTACTAAGTGACTCATGATATTCTAATTTTAGTTTGATTTGTGCACTTTGACGTATGTGCAAGAGGGCAGGTTACACTTGAAATCGATAAATGAGCAAAGAATTCTGTAACCAGTATGATAGAGCGGTCGTCAAAGCCTGCGAACCTACATGACAACGGACGACCAGATTATTCGGAACATCATTTCCGGAGAGCAACATGCTTTTCGGGTATTGGTCAATGAGTATGAAGATCTTGTTTTTACGATGTGCTATCGGATACTGGCACATCGCCATCTGGCTGAGGAGGCTGCACAAGATGTCTTTGTGAAGGTCTATCGTAAGCTGCATCTTTTTGATCAACGTTCTTCTTTGAAAACCTGGATCTACCGTATCGCCTATCGCACTGCGATAGACCACCAGCGCAAGAAACGTGTGCGTACGATTGAGTTGGAAAAGGCACCGATGGTGGCTGATTCACAAGACGATGCACAGGTGTTGATGGAAAGGAGTGATGAACAGCAAAGAATCCGGAGGGGCCTGGCGCAGCTCAAGACGATCGATGCGACATTAATAAATCTGTACTATATGGAAGGGCAGAGTATGGAGGAAATTTCTGAAATAACAAAACTGTCGAAATCGAATGTGAAAGTGCGATTGCACCGAGCACGACATAAACTAGCTGAAATACTCAGCCGGAAGCAAATGGAAGCAACATGAAAAATTGGGAAAGTGATATCTGGCGCTACCTCGCAAGTGAACTGATGGGCACTGAGCTCGAGTCTTTTGAACAGGCACTTAAGGACGATCCTATTTTGGCCGACAAGTATGAAAGTGCTCAACGACTGAAAAGAAATCTCAAGGATTTTCCCCGGCTCTCTCCCAACGAGGGTTTCGCAAATCGCGTGATGCAAAAATTACCAGCTGGCTTAAACCGCAATCTATGGGTCCAAAAGCTCAACCGGAAACCGGCCTGGTACTTTTTAGGTGGAGCAGTGCTGCTCGTGGTCGTGACCTTATCCATCGGGTGGCCCCAAGGATCGGCAGCGAGCTCCGACATGGATTGGACACAGATCTGGCAATGGTCTACACAATTACCTCTTTCCTTCGTATGCTTGATTAGCGCGGTATTTGTGCTGCTACTTATTGATCGAGTGGTGACACGGTAATAATTGTGAGAGGAAAAAGAGGAAAGCTGGGCGAGGAAAAGAGGAAATTGTGCGGGCGGACTCCCCTTCAGGGGCTGGGGGCGAGAGTGGTGACACAGTAGTTGGGTAAGGGGGTGGATCTGTTCTTTGAAAATTCTTGGCTCATGTTGGAGGTTGGAGATGCAGTAACTTTTGCGATAAATTAAATACCAGTATAGTTATGAGGCGTAATCTCCCTCAACTCTACTTTTAGTGCTTCATCTACCTCCAGACGATCAATAAATGTGATCATATCATTTTGCGTGATAGTGGTTTTTCCCCGAGTCAAGTCCTTGAGTAATTCATACGGATTTTCTATTCCTTCTCTCCTTAAAATGGTCTGATAAGCTTCTGCAACCACAGCCCAATTATTTTCAAGATCTGAAGTGATTATTTCTTTGTTTAGAGTGAGCT
>CAJQNM010000020.1 GCA_905479665.1 uncultured Saprospiraceae bacterium | reverse complement strand
CGCGCACCAAACGAGCTTTGTAATCTCCGGGCACTGCCCGCGGACCACGATTTGGTGATGAGTATAGCACCATGCCCGGAAATTCTTTAAAACCATCGTAGCGTAAATCCCAAAGTAAATTATTTCCGATCGAATCGATTTTGAGTTTTTTATCCTTTTTCCCTTTGGTGCTGTAAGAGCGGATGAGATCTCCATCGTTCTCAAGAATTTCTAATTTGATCTCTTCATCTTCTTGGACATCCTTCGTGAAAAAGTGAAAGTGAACCCCGTTGGGATGATTGGTGCCTTCGAGTTTTGCGTTGGCTCTGCCCCGACCTCCCTGTGCCATGCGGTAAGCAGGTTTGGGATCGAAGAGATGCATGTCTTGCGATGCCAGTTCTTTGCTCATTTGGCGTACTGGCCCCAGATCATCGATCATCCAAAAACTGCGACCGTGTGTAGCGGCAATCAGCGAATGGTCACGGACGTGCAGGTCTCTGATCGCAACGATCGGAAGGTTTAATTGAAAGGGCTGCCAGTTTGAGCCGTCATCAAAAGACACAAATATTCCCCACTCAGTGCCAGCGTAAAGTAAACCCGGTCTCTCTGTATCAGCCCGTAATGCACGCGTGTAGTAAGTAGCTGGAATGCCAGAGACTATTTTTTTCCAAGATTTCCCATAGTTTTTTGAAACAAAAAGATAGGGTTGATAGTCCCCGAATTTATAACTGGTTCCCGCCATATAGACCCCGGCAGGATCATGAGGATCTACATCAATGCAGTTGATCATGAGGTTGGCTGGGGCTCCTGGAGGTGTGATGTCGGTCCAGTTGGCTCCTCCATCTGTGGTCACATGCAGTACACCATCATCAGAGCCCGTATAGATGACTCCTTCTTCATGGGTCGACTCTTCTATGGCAAAGATGGTACCGTAGAACTCGACGCCCGTATTGTCCTGGGTGATCGGCCCCCCCGATGAGTAGAGCGTCTTCGGGTCGTTGCGAGTTAAGTCAGGGCTAATCACCTCCCAGCTCTGACCTTCATTGGTGGTCACGTGGAGAAAATTGGAGCAGGCGTAGAGACGGTCTTTGTCGTGTGGACTGAAATAGGTGGGGAAGTTCCAGTTGAAGCGATACTTCATCACTTCTACTCCCGAGCCGGCAGGGTTATCGGGCCATACATTGACTGAGCGCGTCTGGCCAGTGGTATGATCATAGCGTGACATGTACCCCTTGAACGTGCCTCCATAGACCACCTCTGGATTTTCAGGGTCGGGTGCGAGATGGGCACTTTCGCCTCCGGCACTGGGCTCCCAATTTCGCTCCGTGATCGCATTGCCTTTGGAGCGATGGTCAATGCGAACCGTCGAGTTGTCTTGTTGAGCACCCAGGATGCGAAACGGGAAATGGTTGTCGGTGGTGACTCGATAGAATTGAGCAGTGGGTTGATTGTAGTAGGTCGACCAATTTTCGCCACCATCAAAAGACACTTGGGCTCCGCCATCATCGGCAATCACCATGCGTTGATTGTCTTCGGGTGCGATCCACAGGTCGTGATGGTCTCCATGCGGTGCATTAAACTGTTCGAAGGTTTCGCCTCCATCTTTAGAACGGAAGTAGCGCACATTCATCACATAGACGATATCCTCATCTTGGGTGTCGGCATAGATTCGACTGTAGTACCAGGCTCGCTGACGCAAGCCGCGATCATCATTGGTTTTTTCCCAGGTTTCTCCGCCATCGTCACTGCGAAAAACCCCTCCATCAAGCGATTCGATAATGGCCCAAACTCTGTTCGAATTAACGTGCGAAACGGTCACGCCCACGATACCCCAGACACCTTCTGGCAATCCAGGTTTATCGGTAAGTTCAGTCCAGGTGTCTCCGGCGTCAACACTTTTCCAGAGACCACTGCCGGGACCGCCCGAGTCCATGCGATATCCGTTGCGCTTGATTTGCCAGGTACCACAATACATGATGCGACTGTTATTAGGGTCGAGCATAATATCTACTGCGCCTGCACTGTCCGAGACGAAGAGTACATTTTCCCAGCTTGCACCACCATCTTGCGAACGAAAGAGCCCGCGTTGTTCATTAGGTTTCCATAGATTACCCATGGCAGCTACAAATACAGTATTGGGATCAGTAGGGTGGATTGCAATTCGACCGATATGCTCAGATTCACTCAGACCAATATGTTGCCAGGTCTTGCCGGCGTCAACAGATTTCCAGAGACCACGTCCGGAAGATACATTGCCACGTACAGTCTCCTCACCTTCTCCGACATAAATGACATTGGGATCGCTGGGAGATACAGCTACGGCACCAATGGAGCCGCCGAAGTACCCATCAGAGATACATTCCCAAGTGCCCCCGCCGTCTTGGGTACGCCAAACCCCACCACCTGCTGTGCCCTGGTAGAATAGATTGGGTTTGCCAGGTACGCCGCAGACTGTGCCGGCACGACCACCTCGAAAAGGGCCTACCAAGCGCCATTGCATGCCTTCGTAAAGTGATTCATCAACGGGGTGATTCGTTTGCGCTTGTAGATCAGAATAGACTACGGTATACACGCAAGAGAGCAAGAACAGGAAGAGAAGCTTTTTCATCTGGGATAAGATTAGAGCCCGAAGATAGCACTTGTACACAATTAAAAGCTCCAGAGTTCCGAGCTGAAATCAGAAAATCCTCGTACCTTTAAATACCGTAATTATATGCGAGATATTAATTCCCATTAATATATGACGAAGTACATTTTTGTTACGGGCGGTGTCACATCTTCCCTCGGAAAAGGAATCATTGCGGCCTCTCTAGCCAAGCTGCTGCAAGAGCGTGGATATCGAGTGACCATCCAGAAATTCGATCCATATATCAATGTGGATCCAGGTACGCTAAATCCCTACGAACATGGGGAATGTTATGTGACCGAAGATGGCGCCGAGACCGATTTGGATCTTGGGCATTACGAGCGCTTCCTCAATGAGCCCACCTCGCAGGCCAACAACGTGACCACTGGTAAGATCTACCAAACTGTGATCAACAAGGAAAGGGCGGGAGATTATCTGGGAAAAACAGTACAGGTTATTCCGCATATCACCGATGAGATAAAGCGCCGGGTGCGAGGATTGGGTCAAGGTGATGCCTATGATCTGATCATCACCGAGATAGGGGGCACTGTGGGTGATATAGAATCGCTGCCTTACATCGAGACCGTTCGACAACTTAAGAATGATTTAGGCCCGACAAATTGCATCGTCGTTCACCTGACTCTTATACCCTGGCTGAGCGCAGCGAAGGAGTTAAAAACCAAGCCTACGCAGCACTCGGTAAAAGAGATGCTTAATTCTGGAGTACAACCAGACATTCTGGTGTGCCGCACCGAAAGGCCTCTCAATAATGAAATTCGAAAAAAACTCGCATTGTTTTGCAATGTGAATGCATCTTCGGTTATCGAAGCACTGGATGCCAGCACGATCTATGATGTACCTGTCCTGATGCAAGAAGAGTCATTGGATCAGATCGTCTTGGAGAAGTTGCATTTAGATCCGGGTATCGAACCCTCGCTGACTGCTTGGCGTGCTTTTCTCGATCGGCTCAAGAATCCAAAGGAGACGGTCTCGATCGCAGTTGTTGGAAAATATATCGAGTTGCAAGATGCGTACAAATCTATTTATGAAGCCTTTGTACATGCTGGCGCAGTAAATAACTGCCGGGTCAATGTGGTCAATGTACATTCCGAATCGCTCGTCGATGAGGAAAGTGTCGAGAAATACCTGCAAGGGGTAGACGGTGTACTGGTTGCTCCTGGTTTTGGCGAACGAGGGATCGAAGGAAAGATTAAAGCCATTCGATATGTTCGGGAAAAGAAAATTCCATTTTTTGGAATTTGTTTAGGCATGCAATGTGCCGTGGTGGAGTTTGCTAGAAACGTTTTGCATCTGAAAGATGCAGCGTCTACCGAAGTGAGTCCAAAGACACCGCATCCGGTCATCGATTTGATGTCGGAGCAGAAGACAATTACGAAGAAGGGGGGGACCATGCGACTGGGCGCGTATGAATGTGGACTTGTGACCAACTCGATAAGTCACATGGCCTATGGCGAAGAAACGATCTCTGAGCGACATCGACACCGCTATGAGTTTAATAATGAATATCAGGAACTCTTTGAGAGTGGTGGCCTCGTGCCGAAGGGTGTCAATCCTGAATCAGGTTTGGTCGAGATTGTCGAGCTAGAAGATCACCCCTGGTTTGTCGGAGTGCAGTTTCATCCAGAGTTAAAAAGCACTGTCGAGTCACCTCATCCTCTCTTTGTGGCTTTTGTCGCTGCCACCACAAAGCAGCATAAGGAAGCCAAGATCAGACAGACGGTAGGGTAGGCGCTAAGTTTCGTTTGCGAAGTAATCAGAAAATTTTCCGACAGGTTGCTTCATCGCCACCGTGTTGGAGCCATATCGTTGCCATACATAGTCATTGTCTGAAAGTAACTGATCACAAGTAGTCTGAGCATGGGCTGTGAGGTGAGTATGTTCAAATACAATCACTTTCGGTTTGGTCTTTGCGACATCAAACAAACGGATGATCTCGAAGTCATACCCTTCGGTATCAATTTGCAATAAGTCAAAGCGATTCACTTCGTGCTGAGCAAATAGTGTCTCAGGACTGATGACTTGCACCTGCTCAGCGGCAATCCAAGTGTCAGGATCTGCAGGCATTTCAATACCAAATTTGGCACAGCGCTTTTTTACCAAGCCACTGGAAAAAGCCTTCTCAACCTGTTTGCGATCAAACGATGCAAGACCAGTTGCCCAGCGCATTTCGGTAAAACTGATGCGATACAAAGTCATGTGACCATCTTCTGGTCCCACCGCTGCACAAATAGTTTTGACCTGGGGAGACTTTGCGTGGAGTTTAGAAAGGTAGGTTTTGAATACGTATGGTTGAGGCTCCAACAAGATCCCAAACCACTGATCACGTTTGATGAATTTGTGCATCGGATCATGCGTGATCCCATCATTTGCGCCCACTTGGATGAGGAAGAATTTGCCCCTGCCTGAATGGGAATATTCACTAAGAAATTCACTCAAGCTACCAGGCTTTGGTCGGTACAGATATCGATAAAAACCCAGGAACAGTGGGTTGTTTTTTGCACTCAGTTGAAATCTGAGTTGTTGGAGGGCTCGCTTCATTGACGTTCTCTGGAAAATTTACCTCAAGATCGGAAATTGTCAGTGTCACGGAACCATCTGCGTGTAGATAATGAAGGGAGAGAATTTATTGTACACTCGATATCATCCTAAAGAGATAACTGGGATGCCCACCCAAAAGTGAACTGCGAGCATCTTATTCCTGTAACAATTAAGGAAACCTTGCCACCTCTTATAACCAACCTACTCATATTTCTAGCTGCAGTCCTGACCGTGGTAGGTTGCGCTGAAAGGGCAGTAGTGAGAAATCTAGATCATTACGGGGCATATGAGAATGAGCAGATAGAGATCACTGTTCAGGGAAATCAAGATAGCTGTAATCTGTCCATCTGGAATTACCAGGAGCTCTATGGGCCGATGGAATTTGACACTAGCATCGAGCTTCGGAGTAGAAAGGTGCGCGTCCGAACGGCCCTCACTTTAGAAAGACCATCCATTGTCCGTTTGCAAATCAATGATCTGGTGAAGGAGCTCTTCCTTACCCCTGGAGCAAATAACAACTTTGAGGTTGAATTCGACTCTTCAAATGTGACTGTTACTTTTGAAGACCAAGATCTCCAAAAGATCAACCTCTATTGCAGACAGAAGTCGGCATTTGGTGGTGATCTGATGCTAAGAACTGTTATCACCAGTGCAATCGGCCTACCCACTTTACGTCAAGCTTACGATTCGATGGATGCGGTCAAATCACATCTAGATCTGATGTTGCTTGAAAGTGATCGTTCGCTAGACTTACCTGACTGGTTCGTCAGATATGAAGAGAAGAGCACTAAATATCAATGCATTTC
>CAJQNM010000019.1 GCA_905479665.1 uncultured Saprospiraceae bacterium | reverse complement strand
ACCACCAATGCGTCTACACTTATCCTATTTTAGACCTAGCAGAAAGGCCTAGCAGAAAGTATTCTATCCAGCCTTCAACCTTTGTGTATATATACGGGGTAGCAAGATTTGTGTGGTGTCGTATAAAGAGTGCAACGAGTGCGAAAGAGCGAATTCTCTTTTTATGAGATTGATCAAAAGAGGGCTGTGGTGTACCAGTGACAAATCGCCCTGTATTTTTACCTTGCCTCTGTGTCTAATCAAATCTCAGTTCGTGCCTTTCATGCCGAACTATTAGAATTGTTTCGTCTTATTCGAGATGGGATTGTTAAACTCTCTGATATCGCCTTTGCTTCGTATATGAATCGAAGTATCCTGGATGTATTTGCGGAAAGGTTGCTGGATAGTAGCCTGGAAAATGAATGGCGGAAAATAGCCTCGCATTATCGCGCCGCGTCAAAGTCTTTGGAATATCTACGATTTGTCCGTGACTGGGAGTACAAGTCTTGGAAATGTATGGCCTGTCCCGCTACCCCCGAGCAGGCAGAAATCATGTCTCTTAAACTATTAGGAGATGCGTGTATGTCGGATTATCGGAACGCGAATAATGGAAGCGCAAAGCGCCCTGTTCATCTGGTATATCAGGAAGCGAATGGTGCTGGCCTACGACCTTGTCTGTAAGCTAAAACCATACATGCGGGTATCTACATTTCCCTCTTTTGACATTTTAAATCAAGCGCGATTTTCCACCAGTCTTCAGTTTTGTCAAGAGCTTTGTACTTCCTGGAATGCACGTGTATGCTCATGTAATAAAGTGTATGAAGAGGTTTGGTCCAAAGTACGAGGAGGGTGTTGGATCGATCTCGTACGAACTTTCTGAAACAAGTTGGTCGCAAGCGCAGCCGATGTTTTCACTCGGCATAAATGTATGTTTGTCATGTATGATTGTTGATTGAGTAGATGCGCCCGGAGCACTTTTATGAACACAATTTTGAAACGAGCGAGTCTATTAATTATCGAGCACTTCGAAATATGCCCACGGCATTGATCTCTCGCTTCTTGAAGCAAGTTAAAAAGATTTGCGAGAATCTTCAATCCTGAATCAATCCGATGCAGTAGCGGCTTCTCTCATTAGAAGCGATGATTGCAAGTACGCTTTGCTTTTGGATGCCTCGATCGCTTCTACGACAAAAGTTTCGGACTTTGTGGAAGAGTTTGGAGATGACAATTTCAATGAGCCTGAATATCCGGATGATTCACAGGACATGGGGGAAGATTTGGGCTTTCGTAGATCCATTCCTCGATACGAGACAAAGATGGACAATATTCTCTTTTTGGCCGAAAGAGATTCGCGAAAGGTTAGATCCGCATATGAAGAAGCGCGTGACAAGTTGGTATTACGACCTTAAAGGTGGATGGATTTTTGATGTTAAGCTGGATGTTGAGGAAAGGTGGATGTTTGATGTTAAGGTGGATGTTGAGGAAAGGTGGATGTTTGATGTATAGTTGATCTAGAGGACGTGATTCAATAGATCATACTCCAATAGATCCACTTACTCTCAACTCTGTGTGGTCAATCATCCTTGATCCATGCTTGTTTGATACTGGCGGCGGTGTAGAATGAATGATCCATCGCCGCAAATATCAAAGCAGAATAGATCGGACATGATATCGGACACATTGACACGTACTCATGATCAATGCTCTCATTTAATGAGCAACTGAGGCATGATGAGATAGACCGGGGGAAATGTGTGACAATTCAAATCTCGATAACTTGACTTCTTTGACAGACAATATCGGCAACAATACTTGATCCTAGCATTAGCGGTCAAAAACACAGCTTATTCATACCTATACCACCAGTTACTAAAATTTTGTTGGAAAACAGAACTTGAAAAATAGAAGTTTGCGAGTAGATGATCGTAAGAATCCAACTTTCACAATCTTTAAAATATCAAGTACAAACAAAAGTCCGACATACCAAAGGGTTTCGGATAGGTAGCGACATGAAGTGTGTGGAATACTAGACGGTTGTGGGGATTATATCGGCGACAGTGGAGTACCAAATGGGCTAGAAAATGACACTAAAATCGTCTTTCTGGTATGCACACGTACATGCCCTATAATTTTATCAAGGAGTATGTAGGATACTATAAGAGTACCTGAAAGGTCTTGAGTTGTACAGACCACTATTAGAGATTGTGGCCAGGTGGATTCAAACACATTGTTTCAAGTTCCAACACATGAATTCCACAAAGCAAAAGGGATAAATTGGTCGTATTTTTCGAGGAGACGGTGACAGTCTGGACTCTTGTCGAATAAACGAGAGAGAATGAGGCACTGTGCAGAGATCCAACAGAATAAATACGACAAGTGAGAGAGTTGGGTGTGTGAGTGACTTCCAAATATACAGGGGAGAAGAGTAGGGGAGGGGTTCTCTGAAATTTGAGAGAGCAATGGGCCAATGGCCTCCAATGGCAGCAGAAAAAAAATTGGCGATCGATGAATACGATATCATCCGGCCACCCAGCAAAAGAAATCACCGGCGAGGATGGTATTACCCTGTATATATGGTGTGTGGAAAGCCATGCACAGACCGCAGCAGGCTCTCTGACCATTGTCGCAAAACTCACCGCACTCGCCTGAGAATACTAGAGGGCCGTGACGGGCCCCAGACCGACGCTGTTAAAAGATCAAATAAACAACAGAAACAAAGGGTAGGGATATTTATTAATGATCTCCCTAGGAACTTGGACGGGAAGAGAGTGTGGCACAACAGAATGTTCGCAAAGAGGAGAAGATGGACGCAAAAGCGGCGGCCGAAGTCGAGTATTATGACATGCTACGAGAGGATGAGGAGTGTAATGCCCCTCCGGCAAAGATTGCCAAGATCTCGAGCTGGCAAGCTAATCAATCTTTGGAGTGGTCTACGATCAAGAGAAAGGTGGTGATCGGACCGGAGGATTAATGGGTGGACGAGAGACCATTTCATCAAACCCCAAAGGGAATCGCCACAGTGGAATGGAAGCTGGAGATGATGGCAAGAATTAAAAAGCTCGAGCAGGAGAAAAGATAGGGGGGATAATTTATTGGTCGGAAGTCATGTCGTTTGCCTTTTGCGCAATGTACCGGCATCTTCAAAAGTCCCATTGCCCATATCTTTGAACGCAACACCAACCAACACCTCGCTCTTCCGCCTGTTTCAAACGAGGCAAGTGCATCGAATTCCAAGTTCCGAGATCATCATTCGTAAGGCACAGTTGTCGTGGATGGCGCCGTATCGGATGGTGTTGCCTTCTTCGCGGACGTAGTGTGGGCAGAGGCCGCTGGATCCAAACTTGTACCATTCCCTCCTACATAGTCGTGATGTTTAAGTAGCCCCGCCGCCGCGTAA
>CAJQNM010000018.1 GCA_905479665.1 uncultured Saprospiraceae bacterium | reverse complement strand
GCATTTCGCGATGATCATCAAGAAATAGGTGCCCAGTAATGGCCTTAATAAATGGCATATCTCCTGCTGACCATTTTACGACAAAGGACTTTTGCAATTCTTTTCGCAAGGGACTTCTCACGCCGTAGAAATCAAATTTGTCTTTCATATACTTTGCCATGGCTGCAGCCACCTCACTATCTGCCTCTGCTACAAACCTCCTGCTTATTTCTTGATACTCTGTTTTCGCATCCATGGGATCAGCCTCATTTTTTACCGCCATCTAGAAAGTGTAATCTCTGAGCAAGGCACATGGATGAAAATATGAAATTGCTTGGAGGTCACACGAGAACCATTGCGTTGAATTTTGTAAGTAGGTATCTATCTTCGGGGGTGAAATTGGATTAATTCATATCGATGAGACCACTGGCAGAACGGATGAGACCTCAGACCCTAGAGGAATACGTAGGGCAAATGCACTTGGTAGGTGAAGATGGGGTTTTGCGACGGGCCATCCTGTCCGGTCAGATTCCGTCGTTTATCTTGTGGGGACCTCCGGGAGTGGGAAAAACCACGATTGCTAGTATCATCGCGCAAACACTCGATCGTCCTTTTCATGCACTGAGTGCAATCAACTCCGGTGTTAAGGATGTAAGAGATGCCATTGACAAGGCCAAAAGGCAGCAGTTCTTCGAGCAGCCGGGTCCCATCTTATTTATTGATGAGATACATCGGTTTTCTAAATCACAACAAGATTCTTTGTTGGGCGCTGTTGAAAAAGGCATTGTCACACTGATTGGCGCCACCACAGAAAACCCATCTTTTGAGGTCATCTCGGCTTTGCTTTCCCGGTGTCAAGTGTACGTTTTGGAACCTCTCACTAAAGAACAGCTCATTCAGGTGCTGCAAGATGCCCTCCGTCGAGATGTCGAATTGGACAAAAAGAACATCGAAATCCTGGAGTATGATGCCTTGCTCCGGTATTCTGGGGGTGATGCCAGAAGGCTGCTCAATGCATTGGAACTGGTCATAGATCATCTGCCGGAAGACGCTGTAAAAATTGACAATGCGGCGGTCGAGCAGGTGATTCAACAGAATTTGGTCCTCTATGACAAAGGCGGCGAACAACACTATGACATTATTTCGGCATTTATAAAATCCATACGTGGTAGTGATCCGAATGCGGCAGTGTATTGGCTAGCGCGTATGGTGGAAGGAGGCGAAGACGTAAAGTTTATCTGCCGACGGATGATCATCTCCGCGGCTGAAGATATTGGTTTGGCAAATCCCAACGCACTTCTTATTGCCATGCAATGTTTTGAAGCAGTGCAAGTGATCGGATATCCTGAATCAAGGATTATCATGAGTCAAGCTGCGATATATTTGGCCAATTCTCCAAAGAGTAATAGTGCATATGCAGCGATTAAAGCGGCACAGAAAGTGGTGCAAGAAACGGGAAACCTGCCTGTGCCGCTTCATCTGAGAAATGCCCCAACTAAGTTGATGAAGTCACTTGATTATGGAAAGGACTACCAGTATGCGCACGATCATCATGATAATTTCATAAAGCAACACTACCTACCTGATGAGCTGACCAGTCAGACCTTTTATGAACCCGGGGCAAATCCGACGGAAGATCGCACCCGTGACCTCCTCAGAAAACGCTGGAAGGATTATTACCCTTATTGATCTGTGGGTGCGTCCGGAAGTCATAGTGTATAGGATAAACCTACCATCAATCCGATGCCTGCCACATCCCCTTCATTAGTCCCTCCCAGGGTGACATGTGGAGTTGTAACCATCATGAAATTAAGATGATTACCGAGTTTTTGCTTGATCCCGAGGGTGGCACCCAAGGCATAAAGATGGTCAGCAAGAAACTGATGATCTTCTTGCTCAGCCAAACTCATGATTTTTCCATGTGTACCCAAGAAGAAACCATTGTCTTTCTGCTTTCCAAAGAAGTATTTCACGGTGGGTTGGAGTATCAACAAATTTCCGCTTTTACCGGAACCGATTGACACCTCAAAATCGACTGCAACGGGAATAGATGTGGTCACCTCCAGACCGATCGACGGACCGACGAATGCTCCTTCTATTGCACCCATAACACTGACATTCATACCCGCACTCAACGAGATATCTTGGGCAGCCAGTGATTGAGAAAAGTGGAGACAAGTCATAAGGAATAAGCTTCTTAACAGGATGAAATTTGAAACGTAATTCATTTACATTGAACTTTTAAGGTTATAGAATATGAGAAAGAGCGTTTTCTCTTCAGATTGCATAGCGCAGTTGTGTTAAGTAAATGTGAAAACCAGAATCGCTAAACAATTCCGCTTCCGACCTGTACAATTAGGGTTAATTCATACCTTTCCAAATCGAATGATGAAAGCATGCAGATAGACACTACGGGCCAGCATGAGATGATCCGGCAAAGTGCCCAAGATTTTGCTGAGAAGCATATCAGACCATATGTTATGGAGTGGGATGAAGCACAAACGTTTCCCATTGAGATGATGCGAGCAATGGGTGAACATGGCTTCTTGGGTGTACTGGTGCCTCCAGAGTACAATGGTGCCGGTTTGGGTTATCAGGAATATATCACTGTGATCGAAGAGATCAGTAAAGTCTGTGGCTCCATCGGTCTGTCGGTTGCTGCACATAACTCGCTCTGCTCGGGACATATCATGAAGTTTGGTTCGCATGAGCAAAAGCAGCGATACCTAAGCAAGCTCGCCACGGGTGAGTTTCTGGGGGCATGGGGTCTCACGGAGCCCAACACCGGGAGTGATGCCATGCGTATGAAATGTGTAGCAGAGAAGGATGGGGATCATTACATTCTCAATGGCACAAAGTCTTGGATCACTCATGGTAAATCGGGAGACGTAGCCGTCGTGATCGCCCGTACGGGAGATCTATTAGATAGCCGAGGGATGACTGCTTTTGTTGTTGAGCGCGGTACTCCAGGATTCACTGCTGGCAAGAAGGAAAACAAGTTAGGTATGCGAGCATCCGAGACGGCTGAGATGATTTTTGACAATTGTCGAGTATCTACCGACCAGCTGTTGGGCGCCGAAGGGGAAGGCTTTATTCAGGCCATGAAGATTTTGGATGGAGGTCGGATTTCGATTGCAGCACTGTCCCTAGGCATCGCAAAGGGGGCATATGAGTGCTCGGTAGCTTACGCAAAGGAGCGGAAACAATTTGGTAAACCGATTGCCTCTTTTCAGGCCATTAGCTTTAAGCTGGCGGACATGGCCACGCAAATTCATGCCTCAGAATTACTCACTCGTAAAGCAGGATATCTTAAGGACAAGGGCTCGGATGTAATCAAAGAATCGGCAATGGCAAAACTATTTGCCTCTGAGACCGCAGTGATGTGTGGCAATGAGGCCGTACAGATCCACGGTGGGTATGGCTACACGAAAGAATATCCCGCAGAAAAATACTTGCGTGACTCAAAGCTGTGCACCATAGGGGAAGGCACTTCCGAGATTCAGAAAATTGTCATCAGTAGACAGCTCATGAGAGAAGTTTAGTGGTTCTCATGCAGCAAGAAGGTGCTTGAATTCGTTTACTTCATGTTTTAAATCAAGTTTATGTTTAGAAAGATAGTTGTCCTATTTCTGTTGTTCTCTACGATCATGTCTTGCGAAAAAGAACCTGACCAGTCCGTCTTGTTTCTCAGTCCTGCTGAACAGCTTGCCAAAGATGTCAAGATTATAGAAGACTATCTCACACAAGAGGGTCTGACAGCACAGAAGACTGAAACGGGTCTATATTACATAATAGAAGAAGAGGGCGCAGAAGGGCACCCGACCGTTACATCGGATGTGCAGGTTACATATCGGGGTTATTTTCCCGACGGCACCGTTTTTGACATGGGTGATAAGGTGACTTTTAATCTGGGTGGTGTCATTATTGGATGGCGTGAAGGCATACCACTTTTTATGAAAAATGGCAAGGGGAAGCTTCTTATTCCTTCTGGCCTGGCCTATGGATCGCGGGGATCGGGAAGCATCCCTGGCAATCAGGTCATCTTCTTCGATGTCGAACTGCATACTTTCTTATAATCCGATTTTGCCCGGATGGTATTTAGATTTAGTGATCTATGCTAGAACTAAGGCCCAGTTGTGAAAATTGCGATGCCGATCTGCCTCCGGACAGTAAGGAGGCATACATCTGCACCTTTGAGTGTACTTTTTGCAGGACTTGTGTCGAGGAAATCTTAAAACACGTTTGCCCGAATTGTGGTGGTGATTTTCAGCAACGACCGATTCGTCCACCTGACCAATTGGATAAATATCCGGCCAGTACAAAGCGGATCTTGAAGCCAGTGTAGAAACTAAAACGTCAGATCAATATTCTCCCTTCACAACTTTGTAACCTATCCGTTGCGCAGAGACCTCAATTTTCTTACCAGGTGTTCGCACAAACGGCTCTTGATAAACTTGCCACGGAGTTTCCGCATCGCTTCCTAAATAGCGATAACCGATCGAGGCTCCCTCGGTAGTACAAGAGAGCGTCACTTTCCCAATGTCTTCTGAGACTTCGACCGGCGCTGTGACAGGCTGTGATCCCTCCGGCCAGATCAATTTCATGAGCTCGGTCTCAGGCAGTATGCCTCGATCATTTATTGCTGCAAGCCAGCGATCACACTCCTCACTTAGTTCCTTTCGCTTTTCTGAGTGTGCTGGGTCGTCTGCCAGATTTACTAATTCGTGTGGATCATTTTCAGTATCAAAAAGTTCAAAAGGGGGCTTATGGTCTCTAAACCAGAGTGCTTGTTCGGCTGTGAGTTTACCCTCATCACGCAGTCTATACAGTTCCTGCATGATGGGCTGCTGGTCGCGGTAGGCGACGTGCAAGAACATCGGTTTTTCTGGATTGTAATACCGAATGTACTTGTAGCGCTGATCACGCACAGCCCGATTGCAGTCATAGCTTTCATCAAAGCGGTCGGCAGCTGCATGGATGTAGGTGCGTGGGGTCTGTGCTTTATGAGATCCCAGAAAAGCCTGACCCTGCATATGTTCTGGGGTTGGTTTGCCAATCAGGGATAGCAACGTCGGAGCGAGGTCAATAAACGAAGCCAGCTCATTAGAACGTGTGCCTGCTCCTCTCCCATCGGGAAAGCGTACGATGAGAGGCACATGCAATCCTGAATCGTAAAGCAAGCGTTTCTGACGAGGTAGAGGGCCGCCATGATCGGTATACCAAAAGATAATCGTCGACTCAAGCAGGCCATCTTCTTCCAGTTGTGCAAGCACTTCACCCACCTGACGATCCATCTCAACGACATTGGAGTACATGCGTCGCATGTCTCTTCTACCTACCTCCGTATCGGGCAGGTAAGGCGGCATTGTGATCGCGACATCTTCATCCATGGCCAGGGGATCATCTGCTTTTTTCCAAATCTGTGACTCGTGCGTCACTTCAAAGTTAAATACGGAGTAGAAGGGTTGGTTGTCGGCCCGGTTGCGCCAATGGGCTTGCTTACTATTTTGGTCCCATGCCGTCACCGGACAGCGAAACTGATAATCTTGTTTGGCATTGTTGGTGCAATAATAACCTTCGCGGCGTAGCGATTCACTTACCATCTGGGCAGATGCAGGGGGCATGGCTTCGTAGGCAACAATGGGGTCAGGGAGTTGCGCTTCGGTGTATTTTGCCAAGACATCGTCACTTACAGCATTGCTGTACCAAGGTCCGGTGCGCATGTGGCTGGCAGCGATCGAGCTCGGATACATGCCCAAGGCAAGGGATGCCCTGGCTGGCGCACAGACTGGTGCTGCTGAAAAAAATCGGTCGTAGCAAATGCCCTCAGCTGCCAATCTGCTTATGTTGGGGGTTTGAATCGTACTGTCTCCAAAAGGAGGTAGATAATTGCTGAGATCTTCAGCCACTAGCCAGATAATATTCGGCCGCTCGGGTAGTGCCGGCTGCTCATGAGCAACTCCTGTACAGCAAACAAAGGTGAACAAAAAGGGAACTGCGAATCTCAACATCGTTAATTCTTTTAAGGGGCCGGATTGCTAATCTCGGCATGGACAGCGTTTATCGCTTCGATCACCTCTTCCGAAAGCGTGACATCGATACTGGCAATATTCTCCTTGAGGTGATCCATGCTGGTCGCTCCAATAATATTGCTGGTCGTAAATGGCTGATCAGTGACAAATGCCAAGGACATTTGCGCCAAAGAGAGGCCGTGCTCCCTGGCAATCTCAAGGTAGCGACCAGTCGCTTCATGGGTCTTCTTTCCCATGTAGCGCGGTAGCTTTTCCCCATAGGCATTAAGTCGATCTTCCGGTTTGTCTTTGCCTGTATGATATTTTCCGGAGAGGAGTCCGAAGGCCATAGGTGAATAGGCCAATAATCCTACCTTCTCTCGAATAGACATCTCAGCCAATCCAACTTCGAAACTGCGGTTTACCAGATTATAAGGATTCTGGATTGATGCAACTCGAGGTAGACCCCGCGCTGCCGACATTTCTAGATAATGCATCATGCCCCATGGTGTCTCATTAGAAATACCGATGTGACGAATCTTCCCTTCCTTCATAAACTCCTCTAGTACCCCGAGTACCTCCGCAAAATTGTCTTGCCATTCATCTTTGGCGCTGTGCGTATATCCCAATTTGCCAAAAAAGTTGGTTTTGCGTTCGGGCCAGTGCAATTGATATAGATCGATATAGTCGGTCTGTAGGCGATCGAGACTCTTGTGCAGGGCCTCGGTGAGCTGTGCTCTGCCAAAACGCAAATCTTCGCGAATCCAAGTGAGACCACTAGGACCAGTAATTTTGCTGGCTACGATCAAGTCCTGGCGATCACTGCGATCTTTCAGCCAAGTCCCAATATACTTTTCAGTCAGGCCCTGAGTCTCTGGTGATGCCGGAATCGCATATAGCTCGGCAGTATCAATAAAATTGATGCCCTGTTCGATGGCATAGTTTAGTTGTTCGTGGGCTTCCTCTTCACTGTTTTGATTGCCAAAAGTCATCGTGCCTAAGCAGATTTTGCTAACCTCTATGTCCGTCGTGCCCAATTTCTCGTACCTCATCTCATCTCACTTTAATATGAATTCTAATTTAGGGAACCTCTTAGAACCCTACTTTGGCTGCTAACTTGTCCTTTTCGCCAGCTACTACGCTGCCAAAATACTCACTTAGCCCTGCTAAACTCCGCTTTTGGCGCCTTATATCTGAAAAAAAATCCTGCGTTATCATTCCAATAGAGTTAATAGAAGTTCCCTTAGATTTATCTTCGGCAAAACCAACGGAATAGACAAGCAGATGAATTTTGAAAATAAGGTCGTACTGATCACTGGAGGCAGCAGAGGGATTGGCCGGGCCATCAGCGAGGCATTCGCCATGCGAGGAGCTTCCATAGCCATTAATTATCAATCAAATGAAGAGGCGGCCGAAGCACTTAAGCGGACATTGCCGGGAGATCGACATCAAGTATTCCAGGCTGACATAGCCAATGTCGATGCTTGTGAGCAGCTGGTCGAGGATGTGGTCCTGCATTTTGGTCGCATCGATATACTCATCAATAATGCTGGGATTCATGAACAGCATCCGATTGATCAGGTCGATTATGAAAATTGGAATCGAATTTTTGACGAGACATTCGCTGTAAATCTCTTGGCACCTGCTCGCCTCATGTATCTGTGTGCTCAACACATGATGAAACACGGAGGCGGAGGCCGCATCGTCAATATTTCATCGCGGGGGGCCTTTAGGGGTGAACCCGATCAACCAGCGTATGGTGCAAGTAAAGCGGGGCTCAATGCGCTCAGCCAGTCATTGGCTCAAAAGTTAGCTCCCCACGGCATATTTATCGGTGTGGTCGCTCCTGGATTTACCGAGACAGAAATGGTGGCTGATCTCCTGGCGAGTCCAAAGGGTGATGTAATTCGTGCTCAAAGTCCTCTGGCTCGGGTAGCACGTCCCAGGGAGGTCGCGTATGCAGTGTTATTTCTGGCAAGTGAAGGTGCAGAGTTTAGCACGGGCACCATCATCGATGTCAATGGTGCTTCTTATCTCCGGTCGTAAAAAAAACACAGAGACTACTCGGGTTATGTGAATAGTCCCTGCTGCTACGGGTTTATACCTTTGGCCAATCTA
>CAJQNM010000017.1 GCA_905479665.1 uncultured Saprospiraceae bacterium | reverse complement strand
TTAACGCATCCAGCTGTGCACTAAGATGATCGTAATTATTTATCAGTTCATTGGTCTTCGATAAAAGGATGACCAGTGAATTGGCCGTTTCATATTGTTCGAGATAATCATCCACTGTGAGTTCAAGTCGGGGGTCTGGTGAGACCTGGATCTCAGTGGTTTTCTCAACCTCATCCACCTTCAACGAAGCTGTATATTTTCCGGGAGGTAATTTAGGCCGATAGTTTCCCGATCTCCAGCCGCCAGCCGCCGGATGGTCAAGAGCCGAGGGGCCTTCGCCTCTGAGATCCCATACGATCCGATTTAGACCTGCCTTGGTTGTGCTGTCTTTTATTTCTCTGACCAAATTGCCCGCTTCGTCTTTGATGTGGATCACTACATCCTCTGTAGGATCTTCAGTCAGTTTAAAATTGATGTATGCCCCGTACTCTGGGTTGTCAGCGCGATAAACCCGGGTGCCCAAACTTTCGATTTGCTGATAGGGATTCCATCTGGTCGCATCACGGGCGGAGAAGATGTGGACCCCATCTGATTGGGCATCCTCATGGTACACCAATGCTCTGATGTCATCTAGAATCCAAACACCCCGACCATGGGTACCGACGATGAGGTCGTGTTCACGAGGATGGATGCGCAGATCTCTGACGGAAACAGGTGGCAGGTTGTTGTTGATTCTGGTCCATGAGCCTCCCATATCCCATGACATGTAGACACCATGCTCCATGCCGATGTAGAGTACATTTGACTTGATGGGATCTTGGCGGATCACTTTTACGTAGTCATCTTTAGGTAGGCCGTCCGTGATTTTCTTCCAGGTCATGCCATAATCAGTCGTGACGAAAGCGTATGGTCGAAAGTCATCGCTGCGATGTTGATCGACTGCGACAAAGGCTGTTCCGGCTTCATGTTCTGAGGCATGTATTTTGGCGACCCAGGCAAATTCTGGAAGACCACCAACTTTGGTATTTACGTTGGTCCAATGCTCTCCTCCATCACGGGTGATCTGCAGGTTGCCATCATCAGTTCCTACCCATATCACACCTTCTTCTATGGGCGACTCGGCGATAGTCAGCGCACTGCAGTGAAATTCAGCGGCGGTGTTGTCTTGGTAAATTTCGCCTCCCGAGGTGCGTTGTTTGCTCTTGTCATTGGTCGTGAGATCGTCACTTAATTCCTCCCAGGAGTGACCTCGATCTCGGCTGCGAAAAAGCACGTTGCCACCAAAAAAGACCGTGTTTGGATCGTGCGGAGAGATGTGAATGGGGGAGTCCCAATTGAATCGGTACTTATGGTTCTCGATGGCATCACCAGCAGAACCCGTGATGACGGGATGTGGATGAATGCTTCGCACGACACCAGTTTCGGAGTTTACATGAAAAGGCACACCCCCTTGGAGATTGGTGTAGATTTCATGTTCTGAGCCAGGTATGGGTACGGCGTAGTAGCCATCTCCATAGCTCAATCTTTTCCAATGCCTCTTCATGATACCGGCAGTGTTGAGCGAATTAGAGGGGCCTCGCCAGCACCCATTGTCCTGCAAGCCTCCATAAACATTGTACGGATTCAGCATATCAATGTCCAGCTGATAAAATTGAGACAGCTCGACATTGTTTATGATATCCCAAGAGGCTCCTTCATCAAGTGAGACTTGGTAGCCACCGTCACTGCCACTCAGCAGACGTTTAGGGTTGGTGGGATCGATCCAAAAAGACTGATGATCACCGTGCACGTTGCGGGCTATTGTTTCAAAGTTTTTGCCACCGTCGCGCGATTTCATCAGCCTACCAGAGAGGGAATAGATGATGTCGGGATTGGTTGGATCTACCCGTATGTCACTGTAATAGAATGGGCGAAAATTGACGTTGGGGTCATCGTTGACTTTTTTCCAGGAGTTGCCTCGAACATCAGATCGGAAGAAGGTGCCTCCTTCCTTAAATTCGCTGATGAGGTAGACGGTGTTGGGTTGGCTTTGAGCAACAGCCACTCCGATGCGCGACATCGGCCCTTCGGGAAGGCCTTTGTGGATTTTCTCCCAGGTGGTGCCGGAGTCTTTGCTGCGATACAATGCGGTTTCTTTGCCGCCACCATCAAAGCGCCAGGGTTTTCGGCGGAACGTCCACATGCCAGCATACATAATCCTCGGATTGGACAAATCCATGGCCAGATCGGAGCATCCGGTATCGTGATCAATTTTCAGAACATGCTCCCAGGTCTTACCTCCATCGACCGTACGAAATACACCGCGCTCAGCGTTGGGTCCCCACTCCCGGCCAAGGGCACAGACACAAGCAATATCAGGATCATTTGGATGGACGACAATACGCTTGATCCTTTCGGTTTTGTCCAGACCCAGGTGATCCCAGCTTTGGCCTCCGTCAATGGATCGATAGACACCATTACCATATCCGACACTGTTGCGCGGATCGCCTTCGCCGCTGCCAAGCCATACTACATTCTGGTCGGAAGCAGATACCGCCAGTGCCCCGACAGAGTAGACTCGTTGTTTGGTAAATAGAGCATCAAAGGAAGTGCCGCCATTGATGGTCTTAAATACGCCTCCATCGGCTCCTGCGACATAAAAGGTACTTGGATCGCCTGGAATGCCTACGATATCAGTCACTCTTCCGCCCATATTGGCTGGGCCGATGGCACGCCAGGAGAGACCATGCATCATCTCTTCCAGATCCTGTGCTGTGAGCACAGTCACAAAACATAGGGATAAACTGAGAAACAGGAGCTTTTTCATTGCTGTCAAAAATTTCTTGAGTTATTTCAAAGTACTAAAAAAGCCTTTGCTGCCAGAGGGATGTGGTAAAAAAGCTGAGTAAGTCTCTGGCGGATGCGAGATATATTCAAAGCGATCTATACATTTGTGATCTATGCCAGGCAATACTTTTGGACAGCAATTCAGGATCACAACCTATGGGGAATCTCATGGGCATTCTATTGGGGTCATCATTGATGGCTGCCCAGCTGGCTTACCAATCGATATAAGGGATGTGCAGAGAGACCTGGCCCGTCGCCGACCAGGACAATCCGCTATTGTGACTCAGCGCGATGAACCTGATTTCGTGGAAATACTCTCGGGGGTTTTTGAGGGGGTTTCGACCGGCACTCCACTGGCGATGATGATCAAGAACAAGGATCAGAAGTCGAAAGATTATTCCCATATCGCAGACCGCTTCCGACCATCTCATGCGGACTATACGTATCAACAGAAGTATGGTGTGCGTGACTATCGGGGAGGTGGCCGTTCATCTGCTCGTGAGACGGCTGCTCGGGTCGCTGCTGGGGCAGTGGCCAAGGCGCTTTTGCGCAAGCATGGAATGGAGGTTTGGGCCTATGTGAGTCAGGTCGGAGATCTCGCCCTTGAGACGCCACATGAGAATATTGACCTGGCTGAAATCGAAAAGAATGTGGTGCGATG
>CAJQNM010000016.1 GCA_905479665.1 uncultured Saprospiraceae bacterium | reverse complement strand
GATTTGGCATCGCAAAAGGCCTAGAAGCTCTCATTGGTCTAGCGACAGATGGAGTTACCCATGATGTCGCTGATTTTATTCTCAATGCATTTTATCTGTTCTTCCTAAACTCGTTTTTTGTCGCACTTGCCACATTTCTGATTGTGCGACAGTTGCGATTTCCTGTGCGGAAGTTTATTGACGCTAAGGCTCGGCAACGCACCCTGATTTTCATGGTGCTTTTTAGCATTATTATGGCCATACCGAGCTTCTTTATCTTACGAGATGTATTGCTCAATCTCCGTAATAAACGCAACGTCGAAAGCTTTATCCTCAATTACATCGGTGCCGATGCCAAATACATTGATGAGACCAAACTCATTGAGATCGATGGCAGCTACAAATTAATTATGAAGGTGTATGGATCTTCGATTTCCCAAATGGACAGCGCAATTTTGCAAGCGGGTCTGCTTGCCTCAGGACTCGACCACTGCCAGATGGAAATTATACCTACTTCGGAGATTGATCTCAAATCTTTTGAGCGATTGGAAAGTCGGGTGATTGATTTTGATCAGACCATCGAAGAACGACTTAACGCGGCACGTACTGTCGAAGATGCCAAGGATACCGAAATTCGTGAGCTCCAGTCCGTCCTTGATAGTTTACAGTTTTCCGCAATCGACATGGAGACCACCTGCCAGGGAGCCTGCACCCTCATACCTGGTATCGAGTCTCTCGCGTACTCCAACCAGGTCTACGGAGACCTCAACACGCCTACCTTTTATGTCACTTGGAAGCCGGGGATATCGGTGGTAGAGCAAAATCGCAATCAGAAAAATGTCGAGGAGTATCTGAAGAGCCAGTTGAATCTGAAGGAAGTAAGAATGGTCGCGGTGCGATAAACCCGTTATTCATTAGATTATCTGCTACAAGCCAAAATACCCGCGAACTCAAGGACGTACTGTAATTTTCCTTCTCACCGTAAGAATGCCTACGATTGCGAGGCAAAATCACAGTGGAGCCCCAACGAAAACCCAATGCATAAATTGGGATTAAGTCTTTGCCCCTTGCTATCTTGAGAAAAATGGTCACTTATGTCCAGGAAATCTCATCGTGTTCGGATACATATCCCCGTACTAATCTTGATTTTGAGTGTTCTTTCATCCTGCACCTCCGATAGCATTTCATCTTTCGGGTCACAATCTGACTGGGCACACTACCTCGGAGACCAGGCCAGCACCCAATACTCACAGCTCGATCAGATCACCACGGAAAACGTAGCTCAACTCGAGCTGGCCTGGACCTATGTTTCGGGCGATAGTGCAAACTACCAGACTAATAATCTTGTCGTCGATGGCCGAGTGTTTTCGGCCACGCCTTACAGCAGACTAGTGGCTCTAGACGGCAGTACTGGCAAGGAACTGTGGAGTTTCGATCCTGATCAGATCCATGGGAATCTCGCAGATCGTGATCAACGTGGCATCACCTACTGGGATGATGGCGAGGGAGGTCGTGTTTATACATCGAAAGGTCCCTATATGTATTGCATCGATGCGGCAACAGGAACACTTGAAGAGTCTTTTGGTGAAGGTGGCTACATACACCTCGGCGAGCAACTTGATGTAGAAGGCCAGCCGGATGTGTACATGAATACGCCAGGACACATCTTTGGTGATATGCTTATCGGGGGGGTGAACACTCCTGAAAATGTGCCCGGTGCCGTGCGTGCCTTTGACCTGCGTAGTGGCGTGCGCAAATGGATTTTCCACACTTTACCAAGGCCGGGAGAATATGGCTCAGAGACCTGGCCAGCTGATTATCTATCCAAGACCGGCGGGGCATCCGACTGGTCAGGGCTGGCACTCGATCTGGGAAGAGAAATGGTTTTTCTCTCCACCGAAACAGCAGGACCTGATTTTTATGGGGGTGCACGTTATGGAGAAAACCTCTTCGCAAACTCCGTCGTGGCCCTTGATGCCAATACCGGAGAGCGCATTTGGCATCAGCAGTTGGTGCATCACGATTTATGGGATCTTGATTGTCCCTCTCCTCCCAATTTAATCACCATTCATCATGAAGGTAAAAAGCGAGATGTGGTGGCCCAGGGCACGAAGATGGGATTGCTCTTCGTCTTCGATCGGGAGACCGGAGAGCCCATCTGGCCGATTGAGGAACGTCCCACCACACCATCAGAACTTCCCGATATGAAGGCCTGGCCCAGTCAACCTTTTCCCACGGCTCCTCCTCCCCTCATGCGCCAGCGCTATACTACGGATGACATCTCAATGATCTCGCCGAGAGCTGAATTAATTACCAAAGAAATTATTGAAAAATATGGCAGCCATGGATCCTATCCGCCTCCCAGTCTTGCCAACTCGATCATGTTTCCGGGATATGACGGAGGGATGGAATGGGGAGGTGCCGCAGCCGACCCAAAAGGCACCCTTTATGTCAATGTCAACGAGATCCCTTGGTTTTACCAACTGGTACCTACTCGCAATCAAGACGGAAGCCCACTACCCCTGGGTGAAAAACATTATCTCATCAACTGTGCATCCTGTCACGGTGTGGAGAAACATGGTGACCCTGCCGGAGGTTTTCCTTCCTTGGTCAATATCTCCGATAAATTAAGCAAAGAGATGGTCCTGCATTTTATTAATAGTGGAGGAGGTCGCATGCCTGCATTTGGATCGCTCGCTCATGAGCGCAAAGAAGCCATCGCTGACTACCTCCTCGGAAAAGACACTCCGGTCAGATCGAAGCATGCCACAGACGCCCACTCAGCCATAGAAAACAGTGAAGATCCTCCCTATGCCTTTCGTGGTTTTCAGCGATGGTCAGACCACGAAGGGTATCCAGCCATAAAACCTCCCTGGGGCACACTCAATGCGGTAGACCTCAACAAGGGGACCATAAAATGGAAGGTCCCACTTGGGGAGTATCCTGAATTAACTGCTCGCGGCATCGCACCTACCGGCACCGAAAATTATGGCGGTCCAGTCGTCACAGCAGGTGGCGTTCTTTTTATTGGTGCTACAGCAGATGGCATGTTTAGAGCATTTAATGCTGAGGATGGTGAATTACTTTGGAAATATAAACTACCCTTTGATGGAAATGCCACTCCGAGTATTTATTCCGTAAACGGAAAACAGTACATCATCATCTCGGCCGGAAACTCAAAGATGAAATCGGTGCATGGCGGATCACTGGTGGCTTTTGCATTGCCAGATGGGTAGCGCTCCCTACACAGCGTACAACCGATACGTGCCAGACTTGCCTTTCAGGCTCGCTTCAAACATCCGGACGTTTTCGAATTTGCTCTTAACCATGTTGTAGGCCTCTTCTGACAAGAGAAGATCCGTACCAAATTCTTTGTTGGCAAATTCTATCCTGCTGGCATAGTTTACATTGTCTCCAATCACGGCGAGCTTCCGCATGGCGCCTGTATCGAAGGGACCAACGATCACACTGCCAAAATGAATTCCTGCACGAAATCCGAAGGTGATGTTAAAATTAAGGTCCAGGTATTGATTGAACAGCTCCAAGCGAGTGCGCATCCCGCCGACCGCATCGATGGCATCCTGAACTGAATTAGATCGATCTCCCGTTGTACCAAAAACAGCCAAAATTCCGTCGCCCGCCACATCGCTGATCAGGCCATGGTTTTCCTTGATGATTGCATTCATGAGACGATAGTAGCGATTGAGCACATGCACGATATCATATGGAGGAAAGCGCTCTACGAGAGCGGTGTAGTTTACCACATCAATAAACATCATGGTCAAATCTTCCTGGCTGCCAATGGCAATGCCTGACTCATCTTCAAACTGTCCCGAAACGATCTCCATATCGAGCTTGTCGAGGATCATCCTTCGCATCCAGATATCTCCTTCTATTTTCGTCTGACACGCGAGGCGCACCTCCGGCGGGAAATTGAGTTTGTGGGCAATCTTCTTTTCCGCCTCATTTCGTGGTTGACAATGCTGCAGGCCATTCAAAATCAGAACCCGGCACGTCGAGCACTCGCCCTGCCCTCCACAAGCGTGTGTGTGATCAACTCCAGCAGCCAGTGTAGACTCCAAAATGGTTGATCCAGCAGGGTTTTCCACTGTTCGGTTTTCATTACTAAGCTCTACTTTATACATCCTTTCAGTAAATCTGCTAAAATTCAGCTTAGCAGAGGATGAGAATCGCATCTTACTATGCAACTTTGGTACCTTTTTGCTCGTCTATGCAATCAACTACCTATATACGATGCTGAAGAACTACCTAAAAATTGCTTTTCGAAATTTCAAAAAGAACAAGTTATTTGTTGCGATTAACGTACTCGGGCTTGGCATTGCAATCGCTTGTTGCATCATCGCTTATCTCAATTGGGAGTACAACGCAACGTTTGATGGGGTTCACAAGAATGGAGAGGAAGTATATCGAGTAAATTTTATACGCACCATGGGTGGTCGATCCATTCAAAACGGAAGTTGCCCCTTTCCCCTCGCCAAAGCTGTGTTACAGAATGTGCCTCAGGTCACACAGGCCGCCAGGTACACCAATGCTGGGGGAAATTTCAAGGTAAATAATCAGCTTTTTTCCAGTTGGATGTCTGCGGTCGATCCTTCCTTTATGGAGATGTTTTCCTACGACTTTTTAGAAGGCAATGGTGCATCTCTAGCCGACAATCGTACGGTGCTGCTTGAAGAGACGCTGAAAGAAAAATATTTTCCCGGAACAGAAAGTATCGTTGGCGAAACCCTTCTCCTGATAAACGGAGATGACCGCCATGAATTTAAGGTAGGTGGTGTCTATGCGAAGCAACCTGATAATTCATCCTTTCAGGCGCAGGCCTATATCAGTTTCGATGCCCAGGTGCAGATGAATGATTGGGATGAAAATAACTGGGCTTTCTTCAACAGCACTTTTCTGTCCATCCCTGACCCTGATCAGGTAGCCACCGTGCAGGATCATTTAGCGGCATATGTGGAGGTACAAAATCAAGCCAAGGAAGACTACAAAGTCTCCGAATATTATCTCGATCCGTTTGTAGGGATGGCGGTGCGAGCAGAGAAAGAAGGCACCTGGAACCACTGGTTTTCCCAAAGCTTGCCAAGTGCAGCTGCAGCTGCTCCGGGCATCATGAGCTTACTATTGCTACTCATCGCCTGCTTCAATTTTACCAATACCTCGATAGCGATCGTAAATCGGAGAGTAAAAGAAATTGGGGTACGCAAAGTGATGGGCTCGGGTAAAAAGGAGATTATTTTGCAGTTCTTGGGTGAAAATATTCTTGTGACCTTTATGGCACTCATAGTGGGTATGCTCCTTGCAGCATTCTTAGTACCTGCATATAGTTCCATGTGGGTATTTCTCGACATCCGGTTTAATCTATTCGAAAATCTGCAGTTGATCGGATTCTTGATTTTATTACTACTATTTACGGCAATTGTTGCCGGAAGCTACCCCGCACTTTATGTAAGTAATTTTCAGGCAACAGATATTTTTCGTGGCAGCCAAAAATTTGGGGGCACAAATATTCTCACTCGCACCTTGCTAATGTTGCAATTCGCGATTTCCTTGATGGCCATCGTTTGTGGATTTGTGTTTGCAAAAAATGCCACTTATCAAAACAACTATGATCTAGGTTTCGATGTGGATGGCATTTTATATGCGCACGTCAAGAATGGAGAGGGCTACCGAAAGCTTCGTAATGCAGTGGCAGAAATTCCTGGCATCGAGGATATGGCAGGAGCCACTCACAACTTGACTTCCTCATGGTACCAGGATCCGCTAACAGCAGAAGACAAAGAACTCGACGTCAGTATACTGGATGTGGGAGCAAACTATCTGCCCTCGATTGGCGGCACTATCTTGATGGGTCGCAACTTTAAGCCAGATAGCGAATACGATGTCGAGCATACAGCAATCATCAATGAGGAACTGGCCAAAGTACTTGGTTGGGATGATCCCATCGATCGGAAATTCATGCTCAAAGATACCATCGAGCTCACGGTGATCGGAATGGTCAAGGATATACTCACTAATGGGGCACTCTGGAGTCCTATAGAACCCATGGTGATGCGGGCTGCGCTGCCCGAAGACTATCGGGTGTTAGTCGCTAAGACCAAAATCTCCAATACCAAGTCGATCAAGGCTGAAATGGACAAAAAATGGGCTACGGTATTTCCAGATGAACTATCTGCTGTAGCATTTATGGATGAAGAAAAAGTGGAATCCAGAGAAACCAATGGCAATATTCGAACCTTGTTTTTATTTCTAGCCTTTGTGGCAGCGCTGTTGTCCATCATCGGTTTATTTAGCATGGTCTCCATGAATATAAATAAGCGCCTGAAAGAACTCGGCATCCGAAAAATATTAGGTGCCCCCATGCAGCACATCGCTTTCAAAATAAGTCGAGAATTTGTGCTCATACTATTGACAGCTTGTGTACTGGGATCAGTCGGTGGGTACTATTTATCTCAAATGCTACTTGATAGTATTTGGGCTTACTCCACCCCGATTACGGTCTCCGTCTTTCTACTTGCTATTTTCACTTTGTTAGGCACAAGCATTGTCACAGTCGGACGTATGATTTATCGGGCGACCACCACGATTCCTGTGCAGCTACTGCAGGATTAATTGATAAATGAGAATGGACAATTGAAAATGGATCCCATTCCTCTTCGCATCGGATAGGTCACTATATATTCAAATAATACCTGGTACTTTTTAATTCACCTTTCTTCGATAGCACTTTTTTCTTCACCAAATCTTGCAAATCCCTCGTGGCCGTTGCGCGTGAAGTTTGGGTGATCGCAAGATAATTTTCTGCACTCAATCCTCCTTTGAAGCCCGAGGGACCTTCCCTGAAAATTCGAGCTAAGACTTTTTCTTGCCGCTTATTTAATTGCATGCGAACTCGATCGTACAACCTGGTTTTTGCGATGACAAATTCAAACAATTTCACCGTCTCCATCTGCGCCTCCAAAACCATCTGTGAGAAATAAAGCAACCACTCTGTGATATCTAGCTCCTTATTGTTGGCGTCTAATGCGGACATATATTGCTTTCGATCTCGCTCAATGGTCTGAGCCAACGCGATCAAGGTAGGTTGTCCATGCCATTCGGCCAACGCTTTTTCACTTAGTACCCGTCCGATACGACCATTGCCGTCTTCAAAAGGATGTATGCAAACGAAATACAAATGGGCAATTCCAGAGCGAGTAAGCGGGGGCAATGCATTGTCTCCCTTTCGCGAAGTTAACTGCCACCAATCCAGAAACCTTCCCATCTCGCTTTGGACTCGTTTGGAAGGTGGAGCTTCAAAATGTACAGTGGGTCGGTCTAATCTTCCCGAGACAATCTGCATGGGTTCCAGATGCGCACGATATCGGCCGATGGCCTCCAGATCTTCTCTGCCCATCATTAACATGTCATGCCAACGATGGAGTAGATCGTGCGTGAGAGTCAACGTAAAATTCTCAAAAACGTCTGTCATGAGCAGTGCGATGCCCTGAGCGGCCGGATCGGCCTTGGAATATTCGGTTTCAAGTCCGAAGTTGCGTCGCACAGAAGATTGCACGCTTGCTCGGTCCAGGTACTCTCCTTCTATCTCAGAGGTTTTGACGGCTTCGTTGGTAATCAAGTCAATAACCAGGTCTTGTCTATCAGTCTCCGCGACATGTTTGGATATCCCAATGAGCATGCCTGACTGAGAGAGGAATTGTTCTTCAAAAGAAGCAATTTGCCGTCCATCCCAGAGAAAATTGGGCCAATCTTTATGCTGCCAATTCCAAGTCATGAGTTATAAAAGAACATTTATACCTCAATATAAGTCTATTTTTGAGGTATAAATGCAAAAAGTGTTCCATTCAATACATTTGCCTATTAAATATCAAATAACCTACTGGCGATAACACCAGTACATTTCTACTTCCCTGATCCTTCCTTAAGATTGGTATAAAATCGCTCTAGCGCATATTCGCTTTCAGAGTAAAAAAGCGCTCCAACTTCATAGTCTTCTTCGGCTAATTTCTCTTGGTATTCTATAGGCTGCAGGATTTGCAATGCGGCTGGCAGTATCAATGCGAATAGAGCATATATAGCGATAAAACCAATAATTAATTGTAAATATTTTTTGCACATACTAATAGATAAAGTTACTATGACCAGACTCCAACCGAAACATATCTTATCATATTAAATCAGTGTATGCCGTCAGGCATCTTCTCCAAAAACACATCCAATCCCTCAGAGGGCCGGCCACACTCAACCCAACCGAAACATATCTTATCATATTAAATCAG
>CAJQNM010000015.1 GCA_905479665.1 uncultured Saprospiraceae bacterium | reverse complement strand
CGCACCCTCACTAAATTGGTACCGAGAAGTTACCAAGCCAATAGACCCCTCCACTCGCTCCGCTGCGGTCGGGGTGGGAAAAAGGGATTACTGTAGTTATGTTATAACAGTTGGAGATATGTTCAAAGAGCATAGATTGACTCACTACTCACTCCGCAAAGCTTCTACCGGATTGGAGATCGCCGCTCGCGCAGCATGGTAGCTGACGGTAGCAAGCGCAATAATTAGCGCCGACAATCCCCCAGCCACAAAGACCCACCATTGCAAATCGATGTGATAGGAGAAGTTACCCACCCATTGATCCATATAGTAATAAGCGATGGGAATTGCAATAAGCACAGCCAACAAAACAATAACGATAAATTCTTTAGAAAGAAGAAGCCATAATTTTTCTACCGATGCTCCCAAGACCTTTCGGACACCCATCTCCTTGCGGCGGCGCTCTGCAGAGAGTGCCGAAATCCCAAGTAAACCGATGCAAGAAATAAATATCGCCACGAGCGCAAAGAAACTGGCTATTTTTACGAGCCTTTCTTCATTGCCAAATTTGTTGGCATATGCTTCATCAGCAAATTCGTACGTAAAAATATTTTCGGAATCGTATCTGGTGTAGACCTGCTCGATAGCAGCAAGGGCGTCACCGGGACTAGACGATCCTCTTAATTTGAGATTCAGCCCGCTGATAAATCTTCCGTAATGCAAAACATAGATCATCGGCGGCACTTCCTGATAGGGCGAAGTGGTGATCATATCTTTGACGATGCCAATTACCTGAAACGTTCCATTGCCATTTACTCCCTCGTCACCCCATCGTATCTGCCTTCCAATAGGTTTGTCTAAGTCCATGTATCCAACTGCAGTTTCGTTGAGAAGAAAAGCGAGCGTATCACTCGGATGATCGGCAGAAAAATCTCTGCCCTCCACAACTTCCCACTCAATTAGATCACCGTACCCATGAGTGGCTCGCAACGTCTTAAATTCGTCACTAAAGTGAGGATCTTTGCCCTCCCAGTAGAAGCCACTATTGGTGGTATAAGTCGAAGTGATCTTAACATCGGAGGCCGCCACTCTCTCCACATGGCCGGTGGCTAGTAATTCGTGATGCAAGGCATCGAAATGCTTCATGACCTCTCCTGATCGAATGGGAATATTAATAATATTATCTTGATTGTACCCGATTGGTCGATCCTTGGCAAATTGCATTTGCTGCACTATGATCATGGTACCAATTATTAATACGACTGAAACCACAAACTGAACGGTGACAAGAACTCTCCTTAAGGAAACTGTTCTGTTCGACCCCGGCTGGATTCCTGAAAGTATTTTTATGGGCCGAAAGGATGAAAGATAAAAGGATGGATACCCACCGGCCACTATGGTGAGCAACAGGAGAAAGGGGATGGCCACTATCCAAAATGTTGGATTTAACCAGGGCATAGCTAGTTCTTTTTCCGTGACTATGTTGAAATAGGGCAGGGCAATTCTGACCATGACCAAGGAAGCCAAAAAAGCAAAAACAACCACCAAGAATGTTTCACTTAAAAATTGGTGGATAAGTTGATTACGGGTTGAGCCGATTGTCTTGCGAATGCCAACTTCCTTAGCTCGCTGCTCAGATTTTGCTGTAGACAAATTCATGAAATTTATGCACGCGAGACTGAGAATAAATATTCCTACGATGGCGAATATCCAAATGTATTCAATCCGCCCTCCTGCATTTACCCCATTTTCAAATCGCTCATACAATCTCCACTTTTCCAAGGGATGCAGAAAAAGCTCGGGTTGGGTTCGATCCGCGTATTCCTGCTCAATGTGATCTCGCTTTGCAGATGCAATCGCCGCCGAAGCAGCAGCAAAATCAACTTCCTCGTGAACTTGGGCAAAAACATTAAACCAGCTATTGCCCCAACCAAGTTTTTCGCTATAATTTCTAGCAGTTTCTAGCAGTTGCCACGGTGCGATAAAATCCAGGTTTGAAAAGGAACTGTTGCGGGGAAGGTCGGCGTAAATCCCTCCCACCTGTGCAAGCATGTTGTTTCCGATTTGCAATGTTTGCCCGATGGCTTCATCATCATCGAAAATTCTTTTAGCGGCAGAGACGGATAACAAGACTTGAGACGGATCCTGGATCGCTGCCAGT
The DNA here is from genome assembly GCA_905479665.1 of uncultured Saprospiraceae bacterium. Classification (GTDB taxonomy): domain Bacteria; phylum Bacteroidota; class Bacteroidia; order Chitinophagales; family Saprospiraceae; genus CAJQNM01. The sequence goes on along the minus strand of CAJQNM010000015.1, from coordinate 8,497 downwards.
GCTCCTTCTGCAGCAGTAAGAGAGAGAACATCTACAATAGCTGGCTCCATAAATCTACCATTGATCATCAATTTCTTATCCTCATAAGTCACCTGGTTATTCCCACCATTGGAGGATAAAACAACCTCCTTAAACAGATGGCCATATTCATCGCGAAGGACAGGTGCAAGCTGCATAGCTTGACTGCCCCAAGTACGAATTTCATTTCCAAAGGACTGATTTTGCATGACCCGCGCGATCTTGTCTGAATTTTCAAACTGCCGATCGAAGGTGAGCTCGTCACACACCCAAAACGCAATGAGCATAAATGCCATGAGGCCAAGGGCAAGGCCGCCTACATTGATCCAAGCATGACTTTTATTTTTTCGCAAACTGCGTGCGCTGATCTTCAGATTTTGACGAAACATAGGACTAAGCGTTGGTTTGAAAATAGACGATCTCACGATACCTGGTCGAAGTAAAAACAGTACTTGCCAATGGAACTTTCGCTTAGATTTCACGATCCCGTGCTCCTCTATTTGAGCATTAAATCGCTCATGCAAATCTCCTTCGATATCTTCCATGATGTCGGGTTGGCAAAACCAACGAAAGAAACGTAAGGCAAGCCGTGGCGGATCGTAATTATTCATTCGAAGGCAATTTTTGGAATCATTTGCCACAATCCTAGCCTCTGATCTTTGGTGTCCTGCAGCACTTTCTGTCCATACTTGGTGACCATGAAATAGCGCTTGCGCTTGCCTCCTCTCTGAGGCGTCGACTCTCCCAGCTCTGAGGTCAGATACCCCTTCTTTTCCAATCTGCGCAGCACCGTCTGCAGTGATCCAATGCTCACCTGCCGATCTAGGTTGGCCTCCATCTCGTCCAGAATAGCAATGCCGTACGCTTTTCCATAAAGCACCGCCACCGTCAAAAGCACAACTTCCTCAAACTCTCCAAGATGGTTTTTGCTCATCTGTTTTTATTTAATACTTAAATGTAGTTTTTATATTTGTTATTTCAACTTTTTTGAAAATATCATCTCACGTCGCACTTGATCGATCGTTCTTAAACCGACCACTTTCGGACAAATGCTGTTCATTTTTGAACACACGATCAACTTAAAAGCTCATAACTACCTTATTATGAGTCAATTGCAAGCTTGGCACGCTTCTTATTGCTCCATTGATATGCTTAACTTCAGAAACACGCGGATTGCCTTACGCATGCTCTTCAGAGATCGACTCTTTAGTGCGATCAATATTGCAGGATTAGCTCTTGGGTTTGCCATTTCCCTTCTCATCTTCATGTACGTCAAGTATGAGCAGAGCTACGAGCATTACAATCCGCTCTCAGAGCGCGTAGCCCGCTTGACCATGGATTATTATGATGGTCAGACACTGATTGATCAGGATGCGGAAACGTATCCTCCACTTGCTCCTCGAGTTAATAGAGAATTTCCCGAGGTGATCGACTATGCAATTGCAAATCTGGCGAAGGATGTCACTGTCGAAATCGATGGAAAATATCATCGGATAAATAGAAGTGTCGCTGCAACACCATCCTTTCTCACTATGATGCATCATCCACTCATTCAGGGCGACCAGCAATACGCGCTACAAAACCCTTATGAGATGGTGCTGACCAATGGACTTGCCGAAAGACTCTTCGGCACTACCTCTGCCATAGGGAAGACCATCAAGCACAAAGACCAAGACTATCAAGTAGTCGGAATCGTAAATGACTGCCCAGGAACTACGCATCTTAAGTTTGACTTCCTATACTCATTCGCTAGCCTTACAGCCGCCGATAGCATGCTAGCGACTACTTGGGAAAACAACAACCAATGCAGCTATGTACTGCTGCGGGACAAGAATGATTTTACTGCCTTGTCACAAAGACTAGAAGTATTAAGTGATAAACTTATTGCAGAGGAAAAAGTCGAGAGTGAACGGGTGATTGCCCAGCCCATTCGAGATCTGCATTTGCACTCTGACAAGGGGTACGAGCCAGAACCTGGCGGAGATGCGGCATCCATCAAGATTTTATTTTGGGTTGCGCTCTTGGTCATTGTTATTGCCATTGTGAATTACATCAATCTCACTACCTCCAAATCACTTGATCGAGCGAAGGAAGTTGGGATCCGGAAGGTCGTCGGTTCTTCAGTCGGTCAGCTGCGAAGACAATTTATGCGAGAGTCGCTGGTGATCAATGTACTAGCCGGAGTAGTGGCACTGGCACTGGTGCAGGTAGGTCTTCCACATTTTGTAGAGCGTGCAGGATTACCAAGTAGCTATCAACCACTAGGAGATCACTATTTTTGGATTTCTTTGGGATCACTTATTGGGATCAGCTCTCTCTTGTCGGGACTATTTCCAGCATTTATTCTAGCGAACTTTCCGGCTGCCATGGTGCTAAAAGGCAAATTTTCCAATACGGGGTTTGGAGTCAATTTACGTAAAGGTTTAGTCATCTTTCAATTTGCCATCACTACGTTTCTGCTCATTCAAACGGTCGCTGTATCGAAGCAACTCAAGCATATGCGGAGCAAAGATCTGGGAGTCAACATCGACCAAACCATTGTAGTACGTTCACCTGAGACTCCTGAATATGGCAAGCATTTCAATCGCTTCAAGGAAGAATTGAATCAGCTTTCGCAAGTGCAGTCGGTTGCTTTGTCCAATTGTGTACCGGGCATGCCAACGGGAGATATGGGGAGTACAAATAATATCAATCTATCTAGCGCCACGGAAGAACACGGCTACAATTTCTACGTATATTTTATCGGGGCCGATTTCATCCCAACACTCGGCATAAATCTCTTAGCTGGAGAGAATTATCGAGAAGGGCAAGACAATCAAAACAAGGTCGTCGTCAACGAGGAAGCAATCCGTCTATGGGGCATTGATGATCCAGAAAAAGCAATCGGACAGACGATCAACATGTGGGGTCAGCAACCCATCATTGCAGGTGTATTGAAAAACTTCGACCAACTAAGTCCTAAAGCTGATCAGATTCCTCTTATCCTGCGCTATGCTGATGGATGGCATACCTTGGCCAGCATCCGACTACACCCAGGTGATCTTCAACAACAAGTGCAATTGGTTGAATCCCTTTATGCAGCTCATTTTCCGAACAGCCCCTTCGAATACTTTTTCCTAGATGAAGAATACGGGAAATTATATGCTGCAGATCAGAAATTCCAAGCAGTATTTCAGCTGCTTTCCTTCTTTGGCATTTTGATCGCTTGTCTTGGCCTTTTCGGACTGGTGCACTTCACTGTTAGTAAGCGAGCTAAAGAAATAAGCGTCCGCAAGGTTTTAGGGGCCGAAACCTACGATCTCATTTCTCTCCTATCTCGGCAATTCATCGGATTGATCCTGCTTGCGATTGCCTTGGCCATCCCCATCACCTACTTTTTTGTGAAAGGTTGGGTGGAGCAATATGCCTACCGGATAGATCTCAGTCTGTGGCTATTTCTGGTACCGGCTGCACTTATTGTGGTGTTGGCTTTGGTGACCGTGATCGGGCAAACATTTCGGTTCTCGCAGCAGCAACCGATTACGGCGATACAGCGGGAGTAGTAGGGCCTAGAGAGCCCAGCCCTTCTAAGGCCTTTTGCTGCTCGAAATATCTCTTAATATTTGTTGGTTTATATCCTCTCGCGTGCTCTTTTGTCCCTGTAGGCCTTTGGGCTACCTGGCCATATTTTGATGGTCGTAGCTAAGTACTTTCGACATCAGCCATTTCTCCTCTTGGTAGATCCACAGGATGGTAGATTTAGATCGGCTTCTTAGCTTTTCCTCTTCTCCTTCCTTCTTGGCGTAAAAGTCGGACTCGGCATGCTGAACAGCCCCATAGAGCTCACCTCTGTCATATAGGGGAAACACTTCGAGGCTTCCCTCTTTTAATTTCCGTCTTGACGTGTACGGTAAGTCTTCGAGGGCTTGCATTATCTCAACAAACGCATCTTGGGGAGAAATTACTCCTGCTTGATCATGATACATAACAAAGTCTTCAGTTGTCATCTCACGCACAACGTTCGAATCGATTGAGTTATAGCCTACTTCAAAAAAAGTACTGTCCGCTGATTTCAATGCTAAATACACGGCAGATGTATCACTGAGCTGGGCAAGTGCGATGTGAGGGAGCAATAGAATTAAGGAAATTGCAAAAGTGAGGGGTCTTTGAGCGCACTGCATAGTCATTGACTTATTTTCATTCAATGGACGTGAGATCTCTTGCAATGGTTACAGCTTATCTCGATAGTAGGCCCAAAAACAAACGAGTCGCAACTGTGTGCTCAGTAGCGACTCGTCCAACAAATTATAATCCCATGAACATATCCAAAACGATATCTCTTATGGTGGGTAAATTGAATTACCACTATTACTGATGCAAAGTTGAAGCACTTTGGACGTGAATGCAAACACAAAAAAGCTCAATTGTTACATTTTTATTTTTTGTATATGTATTTAGTTCGTCCTTAATCGATTGATTACCTGATATCTATGGGCGATCACTCAAGAATAGTGTATCTGGACTTCAAGGATTGAAAGTGAAGGAATCGGCTTGTCTAGCCGAAATTTTGGCGCTCATCTCGCTCTGAGTATCACTGAGCAGGTCAAGATCATCAAACCAAGTCTGATAGTCTACCTGCAAGCGGACCGTAAGATCGCCCCCTTTCACCTTCGTGGATTCGATATCAATCATCTGCGCCATACGTGCAGAGGCGGGCTGCTGCAAGAGCAGGGTATCACTTTCAGGCCCCACCAGAGAAATCTGGAAATCAAGATAGCCCAAGGAGTTCGAGTAGAGTACATTACCATCTTGAGATAGACTGTGATCATCGGGAAGCACATCACTGTTGACCACTGCTTGCTGAGCACCTAAGCCAGGCACCATACGCAGTTGGTCAAATGAACCATTGTTCAGGAAGACCCCCACTGAATAATTAAACTGATTACGCACAATCTGCACCGCATCATCTGCTACAAAGACTGATTGCCCTCCACTAGCATCAGCCAAAGCCAGTGAGTCCTGAACACTTTGCCAAGTCTCTTGATCATCCTGCACCTCTGTCCCGGACAAATAATAGCGGTACGATAATACCTGATAGATTTGGCCCTGGGCATTGACATAGTCCTTACCGAGTTCAAATGTTTCGTCGCCAAATTGATGTGCAATACTCAGTGTCAACTGTGGGTATTCACAGCAGCAATCTTCCTTTGCTGTGACATCAAAATTGCTTGCATCGGCATCAAGACAACCCTCAGAGCGATCATCACAGGCAACAAGACAGATCAAAAGTAAGCAGCTATAGAGAAGGCTCCTCATTTCCCCTTGACCTCCTCTTCATAAATTCTATTGACAATCTTCTTCACTTGTACAGAAAACTCCTTCTTCATGATCCAATGATGATAGTCCGGTTCTTCTCTAAAAACATCGACCACCTTACGACCCGAATATTTTCCAAAATTAAAAACCACTTCACCTTCCCCATTGTATTTGAGCCGCTGGGTCACATCTAGCATATGGGCGTCATTGGTAAAATCATGTAAGACCTGCATGTCATTTTGCACCGGTCTCGACAAGACCCCATTGTCATCTTCATAGTCGGTCTCTTGGTACCGCTCCAACTGGCCACTTAGCACTGCTGCAGTAGCACGCACATCGGCCAGCGCATCATGGGCATTTTCCATTTTTTCACCACAGTAATAGATGTGAGCCGCTTTGAGGCTACGAGGCTCCATGCGATAAAAGATACGCTGCACATCAATAATCCTACGTTGATCTATCGAAAAATCGATCCCTACCCTAGCAAATTCTTCCATGAGAATAGGAATATCAAAGCGGTTGCAATTGTATCCTGATAAATCTGCATCACCGATAAAATCCAGGATCTCCTGCGCTACTTGTTTAAAAGCGGGCTCATTGCGCACTATATCTGGCGTGATGCCAGTGATGCGCATGGCCTCCTCCGAAATCGGAATACCTGGATTTACGTAGGTGCTGTATTCAAGGGGCTCTCCTCCCGATGGCAAATATTTTACCAGTCCGATCTGGATAATGCGATCGCGGATGACATGCAGCCCAGTGGCTTCTACATCAAAGAAACAGAGATCACGCTCGAGTTTAAATTGCATATAGTTAGTTTTATTATTCCATTACTAATTGAGCGAACCCCTTGGTCATTTTATTCTGAAAAACACCAAGTGAATCCGTATAGATAAAGAATCCCTCACTGTCAGGATCATGCTCGATCAAATCTAAAGCCGCCTCCAAACCGACCACCATGCACGTCGTCGCCAATCCATCGGCCCAAGCGCATGCGTCCGTAGCTATGGTGGCGCTGAGCAACGATGACCGTTCAGGATATCCCGTCTTCGGATTGATGGTGTGACTGACTTTCCTTCCGTCATCTAGCACGTGAAAATTACGGTAATTGCCAGAGGTAGCCAGTGATCGATCTGCTAATTTTAGTTTTATTTCATACTCGTTTAGCGCTGCTTCTTCTGCCGGCTTATTGATGCCGATGGTCCAAATCCGTTCATGATTATTGACCCCACGTGCACGCATCTCCCCGCCGATATCGATCAAATAATTATGGCTTCCTTTTTCATCAAGCAATTGGGCAGTCAGATCTACGGCATACCCTTTCGCTACTGCACTAAAGTCTAATTCGGTCCCAGCCATACGCTTGCCTACCCTTTTATCAAATTGGATCTTATTCCAGCCAACCCGTTCTTGAATTTCGGGAGGCAGACTTCTCACCTGGCTGGTTCGCTCATCAAAGCCAAATCCCCAAAAATTGACCAGGGGCATCACCGTCGGGTCAAAATAGCCATTGCTGAGCCGATAAAGACTATCACTGAGTAAGAGGTTTTCGGAAAATATTTGTTGTAACTCAGATTCAAATTGCGATAGATCGAAGGCACCCGTGCCAGCACGATTGAAATGTCGGATCAATGATGTACTATCGTACGTCGAAACTGCCGAATTAATGGTTTCGAACAAGTGATCGAATACGGTTTGCGATAGCGGTTGTGCTGCGGCGTATGTCACACGATAATAAGTGCCCATAGTAGAGCCATCTATCGTACGGTATATCTCCTGGATGGTTTTAGGCTGAGAATTGTCGCATGAGCAGGTACCGAGAAATAAAGCAATGCCTAGCCAGATAGGATACTTCATTTCAGCACTCCCTCGCGCACGGCTTCGCGCTTTACGCCATGGAGCGACACGACTTCTTCCTTGTCCTTTCTGCGCATACGCAAATTGAGAAATTCGACACCGACGGAAAAGGCAATCGCAAAGTAGAGATATCCCTTGGGCACCGTCCCGATTTGGTTGCCAGCAACCGAAAAGTGTGCAAGATGTGCGCCTTCCACAATCAGCATAAATCCGATTAAAATGAGAAAAGACAATCCCAGGATCTGAAGGGAGGGATGCTGATTCACAAAATTTCCTACTGGAACTGCAAAGAGCATCATGACCAAGACAGAAAGCACGACAGCAACGATCATGATGAATAGTGCCCCATGGACACCATTGGTCATGCCAATGGCCGTCAAAATCGAATCGAAGGAAAATACGATGTTGATCAAGGTGATTTCCATAATGATCTTTGATAGCGTCGAGGTACCGCTGGTCTGCTCACTACCATGACCATCACCCTCCAACTTATGATGTATTTCAGACGTACTCTTGTAGAGTAGGAACAACCCCCCTGCAACGAGGATTAGGCTTTGACCCGTGACCGCACCATGGATGCCCGGCAAATTAATTTCGAACCAAGTGGCATTCATGGCTGTGAGTGCGGTAATACCCAGCAGTAGGACGATCCGCAAGATCATGGCAAGTGCCAAACCGACATTGGTTGCTTTTCTACGTTCTTCTGGTGGAAGCTTACCGGATGAAATCGAGATGAATATGATATTATCAATCCCCAAAACGATCTCAAGGAAAATGAGCGTGATGAGACTCATCCAAACTTCCGGAGAAGAAAAATCAGGCCAAACAATTGCAGTTATCATTACTTTGGACGCATTGTAAACGCCGAAATTAAGGAAATTTAACGGCCAATATCAGCACATGAAGTACCGCCGACTGACCCTTGAGGAGCTTGCCACATTGCAACCTGAATTCATTCAGTTTCTGGCAAGTCAATCTATCCCAGCAGATGACTGGGAAAAAATGAAAACTGCCCGACCAGCCCAGACAGAGCAACTCATCGAGATCTTCAGTGATATAGTACTGGAGAAAGTCTTGACAAAAATCGAGCTTTTGGAGCTTCGGCAAAAAGACCGCTTGATGCTTCTCCTCTGTACTCCAGACCAGATCGAAATGCGCGGCATACAGATCGAAGGTGGCAGTGATTTTGACCTGTCTCAAGGAGTGACTCAAGAACAGTTTGAAGATTTTCTCAAAACCCCAACGGCAAAAATTCAACTGATCAGTGGGCAGAAAAAATATGCCAAGGCTCGGGAGGAAACCATTTTTGAGCTTTTGCAAGGGGGGT
>CAJQNM010000014.1 GCA_905479665.1 uncultured Saprospiraceae bacterium | reverse complement strand
GTCCTAGTAGGGTTTGTATTTGGGGCAGAGCCTCTCGGAGGCCTCTTGGCCGGAGTCACAGTCTGTGGAGTACTGATGGCCATTTTCCAATCAAATGCCGGTGGAGCATGGGACAATGCCAAGAAGATGTTTGAAGAGGGTGTCACAATTGGTGGCAAAGAGTATCTCAAAGGATCAGAGCCGCACAAAGCGACGGTGGTTGGAGATACCGTTGGTGATCCTTTTAAAGATACTTCGGGCCCTTCGCTAAACATCCTACTTAAACTTATGTCAGTTGTGGCTGTGGTCATCGCGCCATTTATCAGCTAGGAAGGTTACCACGTATCTTTTTACGATTTTCTGGACGTTCTTGTCAGCGTGGTTTTTCGCGGCAATTTATGATCACTGCATGTGAACCATCGCTGGTTTGGCAAACGATTTATGGTTACTGTTTCGTTAAATAGGCATTCGCATTGATTTGTGTTGAAACATTTTAGCTCATTTTCGAGTATCTTTAGTCGTTCTGCACGTCAAAAAAAGAGAAAACAGAAGTACTATGATATTACGAAGTGCCATCATCCTGCTTATCGGAGTTGCCGGATTTTTACTCAAATCATTTGCACCTACCCCCGTCGATCTCAATAAGAAGGAACAACTTACCTTGCAAGCAGTCGTCAAATTTTTAGAACGGGTGCACTATTCTCCTAAGGAAGTTGACGATAGGCTATCTGAGCAGGTCTATGAAAATTACCTCAAGTTTATGGATCCAGCAAAGCGCTACCTGACCCAAGACGATGTAGAACAACTGGAGCAATTTAGATTGGGCATTGACGATGAGATCAATGCAGGTACTTTTGAATTCCTCAATCTTTCAGCCTCTTTGATTTCTTCTGGAATCAAGAAATGTGAGGGTTATTACAAAGAGCGCATCGATGAAGAAGAAATCAACATTCACGATGATGCAGAGATCGTTCTCAATGCCGAAAAAAGAGGTTTTGCCTCAAATGATGAAGAGCTGCGAGATTTCTGGAGAAAACTGATCCAGTACGAAATAATGGTGAAGGTCTTCAATAAGCAGGAGGCAATGACCGATGAGGATGAGCCCAAGGACGAAGCGGTCTTGATTGAAGAGGCTCGTGCAGATATCAAAAAGAATTTCGATTTATGGTTTGAGCGTCAAAACGATTTGCGACGATCCGATCGATTTGAAGATTATCTCAATGCCATAACCGTGGCTTATGATCCTCACTCTAACTATTTTAGCCCAAAGGACAAACAAGATTTTGACTTGTCCCTCAATGGCAGCTACGAAGGAATCGGTGCGCGCTTACTGGCAGATGGAGAGCTGATCAAGGTCACTGAAGTCATTGCAGGAGGTCCTGCATGGAAGGGGAAAGAGCTTGAGGAAAATGATCTCATCCTGATGGTCGGCCAAGAAGATGACGAGCCAAAAGACATTCGGGGTTGGAGAACAGACGATGTAATCTTGCTCATACGGGGAAAGAAAGGCACAACAGTGACGCTCACCGTGAAAAAATCTGATGGAACGATAGCGGATGTCTCTATTGTCCGTGATCAAATTGTGATGGAGGAAGGCAAAGCCCGGTCGGTCTTGCTCAATCTTGAAGGTGATGAGGACAAAGTGGGGCTGATCAAATTGCCTAAATTTTATTTTGAGCAAAATGGATTGCCTGGCTGTGCGGAAGATGTAAGTACAGAAATTGAAAAACTAGGCAAAGAAGGAGCCATTGGCATCATTCTGGATCTACGCAATAATGGTGGCGGATCACTTTCAGAAGTCGTTGAGATGAGTGGTTTGTTTTTTGAAAAGGGACCTGTCGTTCAGGTAAAGTCTCGTGATCGCAGACCCTATGTCCTGAAAGACGAAGATCCTAGTGTAAAATATGATGGACCAGTGGTGGTGATGGTAAATCATTTCTCGGCCTCAGCGTCAGAGATCATCAGTGCAGCTTTGCAAGATTATTCTCGAGCCGTTATCGTGGGCAGTAGTTCAACCTTTGGAAAAGGAACGGTTCAACGCTTTCACGAACTCGATCGCTTTGTGGTTGGAAATGATGAACTCAAACCGCTCGGAGAAGTGAAGATCACTACGCAGAAATTTTATCGTGTCAATGGTGGATCTACCCAACTCAAAGGGGTTGTACCGGATATTGTTTTGCCAAGTACCTACAACTATGTGAAGGTTGGTGAAAAGGAATATGACCATGCATTGGCTTGGAGTGAGATAGATGCGGTAGAACATGCGCAAGGCGTGGCGTCTGTGCCACAGGTCAATGATCTGAGATCGCTTAGCGAAGCACGTGTTGCAGCTCATCCTACTTTTCAGCTCATCGAAGAGCGGGCCAAAATGATGAAAGAACAAGAAGAAGATGAGGCACGCTATCTGCTTGACTTGGACTCTTACATCAGTGAGCGCGAAGAGAAGAAAGAGACTTCGCAGAAGTACCGTGACATGTTCAAGCCGATCGAATCACTCGTAGTATCGAACTTGGAAGAAGATCTCCAGAAGTTTGAGGACGATGAAAAGAAAAGCGCCAGTAATGAAGACTTGCTCAAGGCTATAAAGAAGGATGTGTATCTCGAAGAAGTCTTGCACATAATTCGTGATTGGAATCAATCTTTGGCTTCGCGATAAAACTGGACTAGTACTGGTTTTGGCGAATAAATTCTTCACTCGTGTTTTACAACGTGAGCAGGCTGGTTTGTGCGTTGATGGTATTCTACCTGAGTGCTTGCAGTCTTTGTTATGGCCAATCTGAAGTAGTTAGTATAACTGAAATAAACAGTGGTCGGGAGCTCTCTGATCGCACGGTGACACGTATCATATCTGACCACGCAGGTCTCCTCTGGATCGCTACTCGCAATGGGATAAATCGATACGATGGACGCAATATCTTAGCATTTGACAATCGCACACGCACGAAATACCAGATCTCAGCAAGAGATATAAAAGATGTCTGCGTTCGCACTGATGGCTCCTTAGTGCTGCAATATGATCTTAATCGTCGGTTTCTGGATCTCCTCCCTGCTACTTCTACAGTAGCCACCAAACTCTTCCTGAAAGAGGAAAACGGGGTAGAGGGTGAGGTTCAGGCTATATACCTAGAGCATAGATCTGGTGATGTGTATCTCTTGACTAAATTGGGTATCTCGCTTGCGATACAGAGGCTCAATGATCAAGATTATTTTGAAACCTTGCTGAAGATTGCAGACCATCCCGCCAAGACTTATTCACTCTATCAATTTGTCGCTTTACGTGACAAGGGATTCCTGATCAACGACAGTGGGAGTGGCGTAGTTCGGGTTGATCCGGCAGGCAAGGTCATGATGCTGCAATCGCTAGATACCCTGGGCCTGGATGCGACTCAAGGCGAAGCCACGATTTTACATCAGGACAAGCAAGGTCGTCAGTGGTTGGCTTTTGGGTCTGTGCCTGGTGTTTGGGAATACAATGAAGCGGCTGAGCTTTTTAAACCATTTTTTGGTCAAGAAGAGAACCAATTTTTTGCTGATTTATGGGAAGATAAACTGGGCAATGTTATGCTTCAGCAGACACAGGAAGAGCAGAGTCAGCTTTATTTTGTCGGAAATGATGACGAGGTAAAAGAGTACTCGTCACTCATTGAGGAGGGATATGAGATCAATGCGATGTACAGTGATGATTTTGAGCGGCTCATTTTCTTGGGCACCAATGAAGGAGTACGCAAGGTCATGCTCACCAAAAAATGGGTCAATAATATCTCACATAGAGATTCCCTAGGTCAAGAAAAACCCATGAAGGTACACGGCATTGTTGCTTTGCCTACGGGAAATATTATTGTAACCGATGCTTTTGGCTCATGGTATGAATTAGAAGCAGGGCTGGATACCCCTCGTCGTTTGCTGATGGATTCCTCTGCATTCCTACCGGACGACTGTGCTTGTGCATCTCCACTCATATTTGACGGAACGCACGTCTGGGGCGCTCGATTTAGCGAAGGTAGCTTAGGTGAGCTGATCAGTTATGAGGTGGCCACAGGTAGGTTTAAATACTATGATGGATTTCCTCAAAGGATCGTAGACCTGACCGCCTCGGTAGATGGCAACCTTTGGCTGGTCACCGGAAGCACTCCCGAAGAGAGCCGCCTCACTACTTTTGATGTGCGGGGTTCAAACTTTTATCATTACACCACTGATGACGGGAGCAATCCAATAGAAGGCAAAATTGGAAAATGCATCCTCGAGGCAAAGAGTGGTATCCTATGGATTGGCACGGATGATGGACTTGTGTACATTGATCGAACAGATCACAGTGCCGAAAGTAAAAACTATACAGACAATGACTATTATGGGATAAGCAATGACAATGTGCTAGCCATTTCAGAAATCGAAGACGGGCAGTTGCTTATCGGTACTCAGGGTGGGGGGCTGAATCAGTACGATCCGGTGCGTGAGACCTTCACGTATCACGATCGACGCGACGGTTTGCCCAACAATAGCATTAATGGAATTCAACAGGACCTTGCGGGGAATATCTGGCTGAGCACATACCGTGGAATGTCTCTGTATAATCGGAGCCTGAAACTCTTTCGAAATTTTGGCAAACTCGATGGGTTTGAGCACAATCAATTCAGTCCCTTGGCACATGCCTGCGACTCAAATGGAGTGCTCTATTTTGGGACCGCCGGGGGTGTCGATGTTTTTCGGGCAGAGGATTTACTGGAAACAGATATTGATGCACCAGTTTTGCTTTCAGAGCTATCCTATTTTGATCGTTCTACCGAATCTGTTGTCATCCTAGAGCATAACTTGCAAAATCTGAAGGAGATCAAACTACCGGCAGACTATCGGTACCTCCACTGCACCTTTACCCTGGCCGATTTGGCTTTTCCAGAAGAAAGTCAATATCGCTATAAGGTCGAAGGATTGGATGAGGACTGGACCTATTTATCGAAGGTCAATGAACTGCGCTTTAATGACCTGGCAGCGGGCAACTATCGGCTGGTGGTTGAAGGCATCGACCGCAATGGAAATATAAGTGGCAAGGCGATGTTTTTGGATATCGAAGTCGATAGTTTCTTTTTTCAGAAAGCTTGGTTTATTGCTATTTGCCTTGGCTTCATTTCCATCTTCGTTTACCTGATTCACCAATTTAGGTTGCAACAAGCAATTCGTTTGGAACGGTTGCGTACGAAAATATCGAGTGATTTGCACGATGACGTAGGGGGATTGCTTTCTGGATTGGCCATGCAGACGGAATTATTGGAATACTCGGCCAATGAAAAGGATCGAATAAAACTGCAACGCATCAGTGAAATGAGTCGGAATGCCATGGCGCAAATGCGAGACGTTATCTGGGCTACGGATGCTCGGAAAGATCGGTTTGAAGATTTACTTGAGCGGATGAAGGAGTATGCAGCAGAGATACTATTTCCACGGGCAATTGATTTTTATTTCACGGTTACAAATATTAATCGCGAGAAAAAGATACCGGTGCACATTCGCCAGAATATTTATTTGATCGTCAAAGAGGCGCTCACCAATATTGCAAAGCATTCAAATGCAAAGCGGGTGGATATTAATATTTCAAAGGAAGGGAATGTATTCATACTGGATGTTTGCAACGATGGGACGACCAAGAAGGTGGTTAATGGGGCAATCTCTCGCAAGGGATCGGGTTTAAAAAATATGGAAATGCGGGCCCAGAATATGAATGCCGAAATAGCTATCGAAAAGAATGATGGATATAATGTGTCTCTGACGATGCGCGCTTTTGTGTAGTGGAATGTGGGAAACCGTTCATTATTTATTATTTAAATTAAGAATATGAAGACAATACTATTGGGGATTGTGGAGGATGAACCGATTGTGCGGGAAAGCATCATCACCTTTTTAGGAAATGAGCCTAATTTTGAAGTAGTGGTCGAGGCGGATTCCATCGAAGAATTTACCGAGCAAAGCGAGGCAGGGTTTCCGAAGACTCCGGATATACTCTTGCTTGATATTGGGTTGCCTGGTATGTCAGGCCTCGAAGGGATACGCCACATAAAGAAAATCAGTCCGGATACAGATATTATCATGCTGACCACCTACGAAGAATCCGAAACGATATTTAAGGCACTCTGTGCTGGTGCATGTTCATATCTCAGTAAGCGAGCATCGCTTACGCAAATTCACGAAGCCATCTCAGTTGTTTTTAAAGGCGGCTCTTACATGTCACCAGCCATAGCCCGAAAGGTGGTGCATTATTTTGCGCCATCTGAAGTTTCACGAGAAATGCTCACACCACGCCAGCAGCAAATAGTTTCTGGATTGGTCGAAGGACTGAGCTACAAGATGATCGCTGATAAATATTTAATATCTATTGAGACCGTACGTGATCACATTAAGAAGATCTATAGGAAGCTATCCATTAATAGCAAGGCCGAGCTGATCCGTTTATCCGTAGACGGAGAGATTTAATAGAGACTCTAGAGTTCAGAGGCTAGACGCTTACCTTCAGAACAAACCCAGCCGCTTCGCGGTTATCAGACTCACACGCCACACCCTTTACCCCCTACTCGTCCTCACACCCACACTATCACACCCACACCCACACTCAATACCCCATCAACATGGGGTTTCAAAAACACTCCCTTGCACTTACCTTTATAGCATCAAAAGGAAATGCTTTTTGATATAAGTTAAATGAGGCTTTAACGTAACACACACATACTCAAACAAAGCTCCGATATCTCACGATACCGGAGCTTTTTCTTTGTGCGCTTTTTTAGACCTCAGAGCAAACCCATCCGCTTCGCGGTTATCAGACTCACACGCTACACCCTTCACCCCCCACTCGTCCTCACACCCACACTATCACACCCACACCCACACTCAATACCCCATCAACATGGGGTTTCAAAAACCACAGGCAGCACATACCTTTATAGTATCGAAAGCAGAAATGCTGGTTTTGATGTTTTAAATGAGGCTTTGACGAAACACACTATTCAAACCAAAAGCTCCGATGTCACTGACACCGGAGTTTTTTTTATTCGCCTAGCCTAATCAGCTCTTCTTCGAGCGCATCTTCGTCACCAGGTAGGTAGCCAGAATGGGAGTACACTACGGCACCATTTTTTATGATAAATGTCTGTGGAACGGTCTGAAATTGGAGTGCACGCATCAATTCTTGATTGCTATCTGTGAGCACAGTAAATGGCCAGTCTTTCTCAAGCACCATGGGCTTGACCTTTGACAGGGCTCGAGCATCGTCGGTTGAGATGGCAAGCAGTTTTACATTGTAATCTTCTTCCCAATCTGGATAAAGGTCAGAGATTGCATCAAGTTCTTTCTTACACGGAGCACACCAAGTGGCCCAAAAGCACAAGATGGTTAGTCCATCTGCTTGTGTCTGTGAAGAGATGGCAGTAGTCTGGCCGTCAAGTGTTTTTACATTTACCTCTGGCAATGATGCTTGGGCAGATAGTCCGAGCGAGAAGGTCAGAAAGACGACTAAAGACAATATATGGTGTATAATTCTCATAAGTTTTAATGTATTACGTTTCAAGAACAAGATTAAGGTTCTTTAGGTGCAGTTTTTGCTAAAGTTTTGTCAAAATCACGTTTCATTTGTCGCATGACTTACCATTTAAAGTGAAGAAGAGTTTTACCATCGTTGTTTTACTGCTGGTGTCAGTGGTGAGTAGCCTCGCGCAGGATAGGTTGACCTTTACAGGCAGTTTTCAGGGGGGTGCCAACTGGTTTCTGGAAGATGAGGAAATCGGAGCGGCTAACACGCCGCAGTATGATGATGAGCTCGTTGGCGTAGAGGCCTGGTTGGATCTGGCTTTTCAGTATAAGGGATACAAACTGGGGTTGCGCGGTGATTTTTTTCGCAATACCAACTTGCTCAACCCAAATGGTGCCTATAGTGATGAAGGCCTGGGGCGATGGTATCTCAGCAAGACCATTGATAAATTTGAATTGCAAGCGGGACACATCTACGATCAAATTGGATCTGGACTGATTTTTCGGGCCTACGAAGAGCGCCCTTTGCTGATCGACAATGCACTGATCGGCGGTCGAGTGAAGTATACTCCCTGGCCTAATGTAGAAGCCAAGATCATGGCCGGTAAACAGAAGAACCTTTTTGGCCAGTACGAGAGTCTCATCAGGGGTGGTCAAGTGGAGGGAAGCTTCCAGTTGGGCAAGGATAAAAAATGGAATCTCATCCCTGGTTTTGGCGTGCTTAATCGCAGCTGGTCGGATGGTCAAGTCGACGACTTGATCAGCTCATTAAAGACATACACACCTCAGGATAGTATCGGAGCCTATTTCCATAATTGGTCATTTTCGGCCTACAACACCCTTTCCTATGGACCCATCAGCTTTTATGTAGAAGGTGCATTCAAAACGCAAGATGTTTATTTCGATCCCGATGCAGAGCGTGCTCTCTATGGTGGAGGCTCCACACTCGGACGATTTGCAAATGATGATGGCTCGATTTATTACGGAGCACTTACGTATGGCGCAAAGGGTTTTTCGTTTTCTCTATCTGGAAGGCGTACCAAAAATTTCGCCTATCGGGCGGATCCCTTTGCCAGCCTCAATCGCGGATTGGTCAATTATTTGCCTCCCATGTCAAGACTGAATTCGGCTAGACTCAAAGCACGCTATACTCCTGCCGCACGTGATATTTCGGAGAAGGCACTTCAGTTGGAATTGCGGTACACTTTTAACAAGCGATTGAAGATGGTACAGTACTTTTCACACATCAGTGAGTTGGACGGGACGATCCTATATCGAGAATTTGACAACGAGCTCACTTTTCGCAAAGACCGTTTTCTCCAGGTCTCAGGCGGAATCCAAGTGCAAAATTACAATCAAGAGCTCTATGAAGGCAAAACTGGAGTGCCCCTTATCCGTACCGTTGTGCCTTATTTTGAAGTGCAAAAGAGACTGAAGAAGCGCCAATCAATACGCATACAAGCGCAATACATGCTTTCTGATCAAGATTTTGGCAGTTGGCTGTTTGCGCTGGCAGAATTTAATGTTGCTCCACACTGGTCGTTCTCCTTTTCAGATATGTACAATGTGAAAGCAAAAAAAACGGACGACTTGCACTATCCTCGAGCCGATGTGACCTATAACTTCAAGACGTATCGATTTAGTTTGAGTTATCTCAAGCAGGTGGAAGGTGTCGTCTGTGCCGGTGGAATCTGCCGTCTTGAACCTGCTTTCAGTGGATTTCGATTTTCTACATTTTCTACGTTCTAAAACTATGTCAAGGTCCCTCATCATAGCTGGAGTACTTTTCCTCCTCGTCGCAAGTTGCACCAAAAAACAGCCGCAATATCAGTTGGTGCGGCCAAGTGCCGGTGATCGGGTGGTGCTGGTCGAAGAGTTTTCTGGAGCACTCTGTCCCAATTGCCCGCAAGGCACTGCCGAGTTAGAGAGCCTCAAAGAGCTCTACGGCGATCAATTGATCATTCTTACGATCCATGCGGGGGACTTTGCGTTCAAATTTGAAGACAGTAAGTATGATTTTGCAACTACTGCTGGTGACGAACTTCTGGATCTCTTGGGCAATCCCCTTGGGTATCCTTCTGGTGTAGTAAATCGCAAGCCTGAAGGTGCACAGGATGGCTACCAACAGTTTGCATCTCGCTGGAGCTCTTCGATCGCAAATAGCATAGCAGACTCTGCGACTATTGGTATCGATCAGGAAATTAGCTTCGATGCCGACACTCGACAGCTC
The DNA here is from genome assembly GCA_905479665.1 of uncultured Saprospiraceae bacterium. Lineage (GTDB taxonomy): Bacteria > Bacteroidota > Bacteroidia > Chitinophagales > Saprospiraceae > CAJQNM01. Next base: position 10,390 of record CAJQNM010000014.1, on the reverse strand, counting down.
GAGGTGACGGTCAATATTTTGCCTCTCGAAGCAAGCGATCGATCACTGCGTCTTACCGTCGCCATCAAGGAGGACAAAATCGTTGACCCGCAGGCTGATCGAGCGGCAGCGGGAGGAGTGGTAAAGGAATACGTACATAAAAATGTCCTGCGTGAAGTGCTCACTCTTGCCGAAGGAGACCTCTTGGAGGGGCCGATCAGCGCATTTTCAAACATAACCAAGACGTACCGTTTTACACTCCCACCCGAAGACGGCTGGTGGAAAGCACAAAATTGCCATGTCGTTTCGTTTGTGACATTCGAATCGAGTGAGGATGCTCTAGGAGAGGTCTTACAGGCTACTGAATCGCCAATTTCAGAATAAGGGCAATAGGGAAGATGGAGATTCGCAATTATTCTTTAAAGATCAGCGCTGTCAATGTGCGGTGCTATCGGAGACACTATTTCCTTGAAATTGGCGACCTAGTCCAATACTGAATTCGAGATCCTGTACGACACGGGCTTCGAGCGGCGTATGTTTGAGCATCGAATAAGAGTCCCAGAACGGGGCATTGTAAATTTTTGACAGATCTATCAATGGTAGTTCCTTATCCAGCGCATCTCTCTTGCGAATCTTAACGATTTGTCCTTTCTTAGTTTGGATTTCAGTCACGACTAGGGTGCTTGTTTGGAAACCTAGCGTATGTTGCCAATCTGCCATTAAACCAGCTCCCTTGCGAAGTGAGTTGGGTACCATAAGCTCGAGAAATGAAGGGTAGTAAACGCCATCCACTTCCTGATAAATAAATTTTAGGGAATAGATTTTACCACTGACGAACACAGATTCACGAAGTTCTTTGGCAAGCCTGGAGGTATCAGTCAGATAGAGCTGGAATGGATTAAAATCCAAAGCGCCTTTTACGATAGCAAAGTCATCATCGTGTATGTAAAGTGTCCCGCTGAGTCCTCTACTTGAAACTTCGATCTCGTAGATGCCTCTTCCCTGACTCTGCAGTTTTCCTCTAATCAGAAATGAACCCTCATCTCTCAGTAGTTTCTTTAGGTTAAAAAACTTCCGGCCTGCTGAATCGGGTACGCGATAATTTCTGATGGGATTTTCAAGCAGCAAAGTCTGAATGCCATTGGTCTTGTTCCAAATGCGATATTTCTTTAAGTCTTGCCGGTACTCTGCAAAATCGTAGCTCTTTCGAAATTGTTCGATGAGCACCTTTTGCTTTGGTCTACGAGTACCCATTTCCTGTGCAATCCCCGTAGCTTCGATAAGATGGGGAAAGAAGATAAAAAAAATGGAATTGATGTTTTTCGAAAGAGTAGTTCTGCCGAATCCGCTTAAGTGCTTTTTTGACGATGATGCGGGCTGAGTCTGACTTGGGTGTGACCACAATATCATTGAGATCGTAAATGGCCGATTGCAGATAGATTGAGGTATTTGGAGCCAAGTCTGACAACAAGATCTCAGTCGTTTGGAACCCTACACAGGATACATTTAGAAAGGCATTGGATTTGCTCGAATCGAACTTTGGTAGTCTGAGGTCGAAAGCTCCTTGACAATTAGTGATCAATCTCAACTGTAGCGCGGGAACGGTTACATGGGCAAAAGGAATAGCGGATGAATCTTCAGCGCTGAGAACTTGTATAGTACTGAGTATGTCCTCTTGTGCAATAACTCGAAAAGGAACTGCCATCATGAGAATACATGTGCAGATTAAGTGGACATCGAAACCTAGCACATTTGAGGCTGGTCTGCGTTCTCTAAAAGAAGTATTGCGCTTCATTTCGACTATCTTTGCCATGCAAGTACATGCACTATGAAAATCTCTCTTTCTTGGCTAAAAGACTACGTGGAATTAAATCTTCAGCCAGATCAAATATCCGACATTCTCACAGAAATCGGCCTTGAAGTTGAAGGGGTCGAAAGGCAGGAGTCTATACCAGGAGGTCTGCAAGGCATCGTCATAGGCGAAGTTATGGAATGTGGTAAGCATCCCAACGCAGACAGACTCTCCATTACGAAAGTGAATGTAGGTGGCGAGGCATTGGTGCAAATCGTCTGCGGTGCTCCAAATGTGGCAGCGGGGCAGAAAGTCCCAGTGGCCACTGTTGGTACCACGCTCTATAGCAAAGAGGGTGAATCTTTCAAAATCAAGATAGGAAAGATACGAGGGGAAGTTTCCGAAGGCATGATCTGTGCAGAAGACGAGCTGGGCTTAGGAACCGATCACGAGGGGATCATGGTGCTGCGTGCGGATACTCCTGTTGGTACTCCAGCTGCAGACTATTTTGAGATCAAAGAAGACGTAGTACTAGAAATCGGCCTGACACCCAACCGATCTGATGCAACCTGCCATACAGGAGTGGCCAAAGACCTGGCTGCCGCACTAAAAGTGAATTACGACCATAGTGGAGAGGTCAGGATGCCAGATGTGTCCAGCTGGCAGCAGGACAATAATGACCACCCTATAAAAGTGTCGGTCAGAAATACCACAGCCTGTCCTAGATACACGGGAGTCACGATAAGCAATCTGACTGTGGCCGAATCTCCGGCCTGGCTAAAAGAGCGATTGCAGGCAATCGGAGTAAGACCCGTCAACAATGTAGTGGACGTGACCAATTTTGTTTTGCATGAGCTCGGTCAGCCATTGCATGCATTTGATCTGCAGAAGATATCTGGCCAAGAAGTCATTGTCGATACACTTCCAGAAGGGACACCCTTTACGACGCTTGATGAAGTAGAAAGAAAGCTATCTGCCGAGGATCTGATGATTTGTGGAGGAGATGGAGCGGGGATGTGTATCGGAGGTGTTTTTGGAGGGATGCACTCTGGTGTCACGGAGGGCACCAGCGAAATCTTTTTGGAGGCGGCTCATTTTCATCAACGCTGGATAAGACGTTCTAGTGGGCGGCATCTACTGTATACGGACGCTTCAAAAGTGTTTGAGAAAGGGAGCGATCCCAACATCTGTTTGTATGGCTTAAAACGTGCAGCATTGTTGCTCAAAGAAGTGGCTGGAGGAAAAATATCCTCAGAGATCATTGACATTTATCCCGAACCCGTGCAGGCTGCCCCGATCAAGCTAAAGTATGCACATCTCAATAGGCTGGTAGGCACAGAAATTTCGGAAGCTAAGGTCTCAGATATTCTTGAGGCGCTGGAGGCAGAAATTTTGCATCGGAGTGATGAAGGACTCGAGGTACGATTTCCGACCAACAAAGTAGACGTAATCCGCGAAGCCGATGTCATCGAAGAGGTGCTGCGCATCTATGGATTCAACCAAGTGCCCATGTCTGGCCGGATGAACCTTGGCATATCACTGACTGCTCAAGTGGATCGACGGGCGGCTCGGGAGCGAGTCTCCAACAATCTGGTGGCCACTGGCCATCATGAAATCATGGGACTTTCGCTGGTGCGACAAGACTATTTTGATGAGATAATGCCTCTTGATAAGGATAAGCTGGTACGGATCAACAACACATCTAATGTGCAGATCGAGATTATGCGTCCGAACCTGCTTATCTCTGCGCTAGAGGCTGTTTTGTACAACCAGAATCGACAGCAGACTGGTTTGAAAATATTTGAATTTGGTAAGTCATACCAGAGAGAGGGAAAAGACTACGAAGAAACACTGCATCTAAGTCTTGCTCAAACAGCGACCCAGGAAGCTTCCTGGCTCAAGGACAAATCGACACTAAAGGATGATACCTTCTTCCGCCTAAAGGCGAGTGTGCAGCAAGTCTTAAACCAATTGGGGGTGCTCAACTACAAAGAGCAAATTTTGACCCATGATCACTATGAGTTCGGATTGAGTTATGAGTTGGGACGCCATGCTTTGGTTCGTTTCGGTGCGGTAAGTACTGCGCTCCTGAAAAAATTCGGCATACGTGGGGCCCTTTATTTTGCAGATTTCTCCTGGGACAAGATCGTACAAGTGAGCAAAGTGGACCAGATTACCTCCGCGCAGATCAGCAAATTTCCTTCGGTGAGAAGGGACCTTGCACTCGTGATGGGTGATGAGCTTACCTATGCTGACATTGCACGGGAGATCCGCCAGACACTAAAGAAGTCGTTGGTATCGCTTGATCTCTTTGATGTGTATCGTGATGAAGAATTGGAACAGGCGGGGAAAAAATCGTATGCAATGAGTTTGGTCTTTGAGGATCCGGACAAAACCTTCTCGGACAAAGAGATCGATGGGCGCATAGCTCAGTTACTCAAGCAGTTGGAGCGTAAATTTGACATCCGATTGCGCTGATTGGCCACGAATTTCACATTATTTAGCACTATATTTGGTCATGATGGAGCAACTGGTTCCCAAATTCGATCTACTGGAAGAAAAGGTCAAGATATTGACTCAGAAATTGCAGTATCTGAAGAAGGAGAACATGATGCTCATCGAAGAAAATGTCCGGTTAAAAGATAAGACAGAAGATAGCCAGCAGGAAGGTCTAGAGACAATGACAGTAGCGGTAAAGAAATCAAACCTTCAGGTTGAGAAAGTAAAAAGAGATCTGGATAAGTACATTGTCGACCTTGACAAATGTATTGAGATGATCAATAATATGTGATGTCGGAAGAACTGAAGAACATGCAAGTGATGATCGGAGGCCGATCGTATCCGTTGCGGGTAAAACCACAAGATGTCGAAGCCATCAAAGGCGTCGTTCTCCAAATCAACGAAAAGTTTAGTGACTTCCAGCTCACCTATGTAAACAAGGACAAACAAGATTGGCTGGCCATGACCTTGCTTACGTATGCGGTCGAAAATCACAAGCTCCACAACAGCGAGTCATCGGCCGAAAATATCGGCGATCGCATCGATCAGCTCCATAGTATGCTGGACGATGTCCTGAAATAGGATTGTTCATATCTCTTGCCAGGCTGTGCTAGGCCTGTTTCTCATGGTTACTTCTGAGCCTTCGGACCCTATTATTCTAACCATTTAAAACTTGGAGATGGACGTAATCATTCAAAGCATAATTGCACTAGGAGGGGGAGGACTACTGGGTTTTCTGGGAGTCGGCTATGCGTTAAGACGCAACAATACCCGAAAAACAGATGAGCTCAATCAAAAGGCAGATCTAGCCATCAAAGAAGCTCGCATCACTGCGCAACGCCTCCTCAACGAAGCAGAAAGCAAAGCAGATAAAATCACCACTAAAGCCGAGGGGATCAATGAAAAGATCAAACAAAAGAAAATTCGAGAAGCTAAGGAGAAGTTTAGCAAGCTGAAGGCAGACTACGAGGAGTATAAGATCCAACATAAGGTGGAGCTCAAGGATCGCGAGATGGAGGTCGTGATCAAGGAGAAGGAACTGGCCCAAAAGGTCAAGGACATGGAGGGGCAAATGGAGATTATTTCTGAAAATGAGTTGATCCGTGAAAATCTAGATACACAGCTTAAGATCGTTGCCAAGAAGAAGGAAGAGCTTGCTCAGGCCAACGAGATCCGAATCAAGGAACTTGAAAATGTTTCTCGGCTGAGTGAGACAGAAGCAAAAGAGCAACTCCTCGAGGCAGTGCGCGCCAAAGCCGCAAATGAAGCCCTCTCGATCGAGAAAGATACCTTAGAGCAAGCGCGATCGAATGCCAATAGGGATGCTAAAAAGATTGTCATTCAGACCATTCAGCGCATGTGTGCAGAATACACGATCGAAAATACGGTGACTGTTTTCAACCTGGAGTCAGATGACATAAAGGGTCAGATCATAGGGCGGGAGGGCCGTAACATTCGGGCTTTGGAGGCCGCAACTGGGGCCGAGATTGTCGTCGACGATACGCCTGAAGCCATCGTCATCTCGAGCTTTGATCCTATTCGACGAGAACTTTGTCGTCTGGCACTGAAGCGTCTGGTCGCAGACGGACGAATCCATCCTGCTCGGATCGAAGAAGTGGTGTCAAAAACGCGCAGAGAACTGGAAGAACGCATCATCGAAATCGGTCAGCGCACAGTGATCGATCTTGACATCCATGGGCTCGATGCTTCCTTGATACGAATGGTAGGCCGAATGCGTTTTCGTTCCTCGTATGGGCAAAACCTCCTCAAACATTCGATTGAGACAGCGCACCTTTGTGCTTTGATGTCGGCTGAATTGGGACTCAATCGCAAACAAACCAAACTTGCCAAACGTGCTGGTTTGTTGCATGATATCGGTAAGGTCGCTGAAGAAGAGACAGAGCTTTCACATGCTATTTTGGGTATGGAGATGTGCCAAAAACTAAAAGAGCATCCCGCGATTTGCAATGCGGTGGGAGCGCACCATGATGAGGTCGAAATGACCAACATTATTTCTCCCATTGTCCAAGCTTGTGATGCCATCTCTGGGGCAAGGCCCGGTGCACGTCGTGAGATCATGGAGTCATACATGAAGCGAATCGGTGAGCTTGAAGAACTGGCCATGGGCTATGACGGAGTGGAGAAAGCGTTTGCCATGCAAGCCGGTCGGGAGCTACGTGTCATCGTCCAAAGTGACAAGGTCACAGATCAGTATGCTGACGATCTTAGCTTTATGATTTCGCAAAAGATCATGGACGAAATGCAATATCCGGGCCAGATCAAAGTAACTGTGGTACGAGAAAAGCGAGCCATAAGTATAGCGAGATAATCTCCAACGTCAATTTTGATGCCTTCGAGACGTTAAAAACTGCTGACTCACCGGCATCTTCGCCAATATTGCTTGACCTTGTATCGACATCTTCCTAACTTCTCACCTTGAAGTGGATTTTGGCCATATATGTTTTCTTGCATGCAACGATGCTCGTACCGAGCAGCATTGCCGCGCAAGTTGTAGCCGAAGACTTCTTTGCAACTGGGCAAACCACCCGGACAGGAGAGAACTGTTATCAACTTACCTACGACGATTATTGGTCTTCCGGTGGTATTTGGCATCAGGAGCCGATCGATCTGAGTGAGTCTTTTGAAATGGAGCTCAAGCTCATGATGGGTTGTAAAGATGCTGGGGGAGCAGATGGGATGGTTTTTGTTTTCACTCCTTTTCGCGGGGGTGGAGGATATCAAGGTGAGGGGATGGGTTTTGCTGGCCTACAGCCTTCGCTCGGTATCGAGGTAGATACCTGGGAGAACGAGCATTTGGGAGACCCTCCACAAGATCATGTCGCTATTTTACGGGATGGATATGTGATGCACTATTATAATTTGGAAGGCCCAGTACCCATCCCCAACGTGGAGGACTGCAAATTGCATCTTTTCGAAATTTCATGGAATGCCGAGGCTCAAAAATTGACCTTACGACTGGATGAGGCAGAAATTATCTCATATACCGGAGATATCGTAACAGAGATCTTTTATGACAATCCGGAAGTCTATTGGGGAGTTACAGCGGCCACGGGCAAGTTTACCAACCGCCATGAGATCTGTTTCGAACGACTCGAATTTGCAGGACTCATTCGAAAATCTTTGTTCACACGTGTCTTGCAAAGCAAGCTTCTGCATGGAGAGCCACTCACCCTAGATAAAATCACTTTTTCGGAAAAGGAAGCCGGTCTCTCCCGGACTACCCGAGAAGAACTCTACAAGCTGGTGAATTTGCTCAAACGAAACCCAGACCTACGTGTGACGATCGATGCACATTCCTTTCAGCAGGCTACAACTGATGCAAATGGTCAAAGATCTCGTGAACAGGTGGCGCAGCTCGCGGCGTTCCTCATCAAACATGGCATCGAAGAAAAACGCGTCCTAGCACGTGGCATGGGAGATCGCTTTCCTGTCAAGGAGGGTGAAGGCAGTAATGATCGGGTGGAGGTGCATTTGTATCAGGCCAGAACTTAATTTACTGGTTTGATTTTTTAGCATGTAGACAAGCTGAAGTATGTATATGTTGATGATCGTATTTACGATAAGGTAGATTGTGCCTTACTACAATCACTAAGCACCAGTAAGAGCCTTGTCTGTGAAGTAACTTGGTACGAGGTTACAGAATGCTATTGCAGCGAGGCGGGAGGCGTTGTAAGCTGTTATGATTGTAGTACAAGTATCTCGTATGAAGAAGCGTGCTCCGGGGGGAGGAGGTGGTCCCCATCTTGGTTCTGCTGGTGGTGGGAGTTCTTCTGGCCCAGGAGATTTCTACATACCGCTTTGTAAGGAGTCATTCTCATTCAAGGTGCCGACAGATGATCCAGATATTAGGGTTGCAAAGATGTGGGGGCCAAACACTCTTGATGGATTACCCTACCCCTATTATTGTAACAATGTATCCATAATTGAAATACCAAGGAGCCTTGGAGCAGATCCAAATATTCAATTCACAGCTAACCAAGCTCGGTGGCTTGCGGCAAGATCACTAACTAACGTACTGCGAGACTTGGTGACTGATGACTTGGACCTAAGGAACTGTACCGCGACGCGTAATACGATTGCTGCTCGATGGCAAATAGAATTGAGACGAGAAGCGGCGAAAGAAAAAACATATCAAAATCGCAACAGAAGCAAGGCTATTTGAATGGTATACGAATATATATTAAGAGCAGTGGAGAAGCGAGCTCCCTATATTCTGGAATCAGCCCAACATATCCCAAATTTGAGTTAGATTCTTGCTTAAAGAATCATAATATGAACTAGATTTCCTTAATGTTAATACACGGTGAGTCATCCGAGAAAAGGCGTTTCATTGAAAACGTAAAGAATGAGGCATTTTCATTTATTCAACAGTGTGTCCCAATATACAGACTTGTGCCAAGCATGGAGCTTGGCACAAGCCATGTATCTTTGCTTCGGGATGGTTGGCCAAAATGGAAAAAGATCATCACTGATTGTGATGATGTCGTCCCAGGAATAGTTAGGAATAGTTCAAGGGAGACTGGTGCGTGTTTGACGATTCGCTATTATATTGATAGCTCCGAGACATTGGTGTACTCGTTTAATCCAATCATTAATATTGCAATCAGTTTCATTCAGGACTCGAATGGTTTTCGATTGAATACAGATAGATATAGGGAATTTGAAACCGCCCTAGTTAATAGCTGTGGAAAAGAATTTGGAAGGTGTGATCTACTTGGCAAAGAGTTCTATTCAGCCAGATTTCACGAATTCGGTGATGATTCTCTTCTAGACTTAGCATTTGAAAAGGAATCCTTGGTATACAAAGCCAACTATCAAGATTTTGAACAGTATCAATCTCCCCGAGTTTTGACCCGGCCAGATCTAGTAGAACGGCCTCTAGTAAAAAGAGTTGTTGATTTTATTTCGGATTACTCAATTACACATCGTAGTTATACTGTTAGTTATGATCTCACCTATGCTGAAGATCAGCTGGCCCAGTTTGATTCATCTTGGCAAGATTTTATCAGGAGTGATCCCAATTTTCGTTATGTGTATTTTGAAGACAAGAATGGATATATGGCGGTGAAATCTATTGACGAACTAACTGAAATATGTCTGCTTGTATCCCCCTATTTGCCTTACTGGGTGCCATTTTATAAACGGAAAAATGAGTACATCGAAATAAAAGAGGGGAATATTGATGATATTATATCCCGCGTCAATTATTTTTTTGAGGGGCACCAGATGCTTACCCTAAAGAACCTAGGACGCGGTTGGGATGGTCTACAGAATATTAATGTGGGTGCTGTTCTATTTGGCCGTTTCATTGGGGAAAAGGTAGCTGAGATATGGAATTATCAGGGATTTCGCAAGCAATAGTAGTTTATTTGAAACATACTTATAAAGAGTAGGTTTAGAAATCCCAAATTCGTCACAAATCTCTTGGATAGACATCTCCTTCTCATTGTAAGCCTTGATCAACATCTTCTGTTTGTAAGGGCTTAGTTTTTTCGGTCTTCCACCAAGTCTGCCACGCGCACGAGCAGCGGCCAGTCCGGCGTTGGTGCGTTCGCGAATTAGATTACGCTCGAACTCGGCCAAGGCTCTAAAAATATGGAAGACGAGACCAAGATTGATTGATACCAGTTTATGAAACCACGTATTTCGACGCCCTTAATGTTTGTTCCTTTGGGAAATTTAATTTTTCTGCCCCCCAACCTTTCTATACAATCCTCAATCTCTTCATAGAAGCTGTTACGTCGGATTCCTAGCTCTTCTCTTATAATCTTAGCGGGCACCTCAATTGGTTTTAGCTCAATCTCATCTAGTGATTTAGCGCTGAGGCTGAAAAGGAGAAGAACAGTTCTGAGATACATTGATTTCAAATTTTATTGCTCGTGGGTAAGAGCAGCATCAATGTCCAATTCCACAAAGGTTGTCGAGATACCTTCTGAGATCGTCAGTCCCTGTTAAGGAAGACTTTATAAATACATTCCGTTTAAGGACACGCGCTAGAAAGATTGTGTCTTTTCGTAGATAAGATCCCAATCTAAAGCGTCCCACCCTCATGCGAAATGCTTCAGGGGTGCCCAGCTAATTTCTTTACAGCTGAAAGAT
>CAJQNM010000013.1 GCA_905479665.1 uncultured Saprospiraceae bacterium | reverse complement strand
CGTCGTGGGTGCCGAGCTCTTCACCTGCTCTATTGACAAATAAGCCTCCCTTCACCGTTTCTTCCAGATCAGGCACCCTGCGTTTGAGAAATCCGCGATAGTCGTTGTCGGGGACAAAACAGATTTCATAGCTCTCTGGCTTGTTTGCCATCGCAAGATAGCCTCGGTCGGCGGCAACCTTACGGACTTCTGGCTTGGTCATTTCTCCCAAAGGGAAAATACTCCGCTCCAAACAATCTTGACTCAAGCCCCACAGTACGTAAGACTGGTCTTTGTTTAGATCGACCGCCTTCCTTACAAACCCTCTGCCACTGATCGGATCGCTCATAGTTCGGGCATAATGTCCGGTAGCAATGTACTGGCAATCGAGTGCATCGGCCCTGCGCAACATGGCTTCCCACTTGATGTGCGTATTGCACAAAACACAGGGATTAGGCGTGCGGCCCGCAATGTACTCATCCACAAAATTGTCGATCACATAGTCTCCAAACTCCTCGCGAATATCCACGATAAAATGGTGAAAACCCATGGTCACCGCAACTTGACGCGCATCGTTGATGCTATCCAGACTACAGCAACCGGTTTCTTTCTTCGATCCCCCAGATCCCGCATAGTCCCACGTCTTCATCGTGATACCGATCACCTCATACCCTTGCTCATGCAGAAGCATAGCAGTCACAGTGCTATCTATGCCGCCACTCATGGCCACTAGTATTTTTCCTTGTTTGCTCATAGCCCTACTCAAACGCAAAAGTATGGATCTCGTTCATAATGAACGCCCTCTATTCACTTTGCCGTTAAGGCTGACTTAAATTCTCTTTGTTAATTTAAACGCACATGAAACAAATCGCTCTATTTGCCTTAGCTGTATTGTTTGCTCAGTGTACGACCTATGACCTCCTGATCAAGGGAGGGCAAGTATATGACGGATCTGCTGCCGAGCCTCAGATGGTCGATCTCGCGATCGATAATGGCGAGATCGTCAAGCTTTCACAGGGCATTTCTGCTCGTGCTGAAAAAACGATAGATGCATCGGGGCTGGTGGTTTCTCCCGGATTTATTGATGTTCATGCCCACCTTGAGCCACTCAGTCTCTATCCAGATGCCAAAAGCCACATCATGCAAGGAGTCACTTCGGCACTCGGTGGTCCAGATGGGGGGTCGCCATTTCCACTTGGCAGCTATCTAGATACACTTGCAGAGACAGGCATTGGACTTAACGTAGGATATCTCATTGGCCACAATACCATACGCAATCATGTGATGGGGCTTGTGAATCGGGATCCGACGGAGAGCGAGCTGACTGAAATGTCCGGCATCATATCGCAGGCCATGCAGGAGGGTGCTTTCGGCATCTCGACCGGCTTAAAGTATCTGCCTGGTACATTTGCCCAGACACCGGAAATAATCGCACTGGCAAAAATCGCTGCTCACCACAATGGTATCTATACCTCTCACCTACGTGAAGAGGGTTTGGGGCTTCTGGAAAGTGTGGCAGAAGCCATCGAGATCGGTCGTCAAGCTGGACTGACTATCGTGCTCACTCATCACAAAGCGATCGGGCAACCGATGTGGGGGGCAAGCACTAAAACACTCGCGATGGTGGATGAGGCCCGGGCCGAAGGACTCGACATTCGCATTGATCAGTATCCTTATACTGCCAGTCATACCGGCATCAGTGTGGTCATACCCCCCTGGTCTATGGAGGGGGGGCGCTTCGATCGTTTTCGTGAACGTGCAGCAGATCAGGTCTTACGGGATAGTATACGCAAGGGCATCGTCTTCAATTTGATCAATGATCGGGGAGGGAATGATCTGCGCCGCATCCAGTTTGCGAGGATCAACTGGAGGGAAGAGTTTGCTGGCAAGACGCTACATGATCTGGTGGTTGCTGAGGGGATGGAGCCGACGATCGAAAATGGAGCTGAAATGATCATTCAGATCCAGGAGCATGGTGGAGCAAACGCCATCTACCATGTGATTGATCCGGAAGATGTAAAACGAATCATGTCGCACCCGATGACCATGGTGGCCTCTGATGGTCGTCTCACGCAGTTTGGCAATGGTCATCCGCACCCAAGGGCGTACGGCACTTTTCCAAGGGTGCTGGGCAACTACGTGAGAGCGCAAAATGTGCTCTCGCTCGGTGAGGCTATCCGCAAGATGACTACTCTTCCCGCAGAGACTTTGGGTCTGGAAGACCGTGGCACCATCGCGGTCGGGTATCGGGCAGATCTGGCGATATTTGACCCAGAAAGCATCATTGATCGAGCTACTTTTCAGGAGCCTCATCAGTATCCGGATGGGATCAAGTGGGTCATCATAAATGGACAAATCGCTGTCGAAGGAGATACTTTTCATGATATTCGGGCAGGGCAAATCTTGCGTAGATCGGGCACTGCAACGGCGTTACAGCAGCACTAACCTGCTCTATCGCGTGAGATTCCTATTTTTAAACACTTTCTTAAGTGTCCCAATCACTATTACTCCGTCTTAATAAAAGTCAAACAGGTAGAAAAGAACCTAAATCGAGTGAACATCCTTTCATCAAGAGAAAATTAACTAGAATAACACGAACTAATTATGCTAAAAGTAATCCAGCTGGCGATCATCACATCTTTACTTCTTGCCCTCACTTCATGCTCGGTAAATCCTGTAACAGGTAAGAAGGAGGTCGTATTTATGTCGGAAGAAAAGGAGATTCAGGTCGGACAGGAAAATGATCCCGCAATTGTAGCGGCGTTCGGTCGATTTGAAGATGAATCACTGCAGAAATTTATCGATGAGAGAGGACAGGAGATGGCTAAGATTTCGCATCGGCCCGATCTCCCCTACTCCTTCAAGATTTTGGACTCTCCGGTGGTCAACGCATTTGCCCTGCCTGGCGGATATGTTTACTTCACACGTGGTATCCTGGCACATTTCAACAACGAGGCCGAATTTGCTGGAGTACTAGGGCATGAGATTGGTCATGTCACAGCCAGACACAGTGCAAAGCAACAAACCAAACAGACACTCGGACAGATTCTTTTTATTGGTGGTTTAATTGTTTCTCCCGCCTTTCGCCAGTTTGCGAATGAAGGGTCTCAGTTTATGCAACTGATGTTTTTGAAGTACAGTCGGGACAATGAGTCGGAGTCTGATAAACTGGGTGTAGAATACTCCTCTGCGGTCGGTTATGACGCTCACCACATGGCAAATTTTTTCAACACGCTCAGTAATATGCGGGCTGGTACGGAGTCAGAGGCACTCCCCGAATTTATGTCCACGCATCCAGATCCAGCCAATCGCTATAAGCGGGTGAATGAAATGGCTACCGTACGCCAAGCTCAAGATCCTGGAAAAGAATGGGTCGTAAATCGCAATACATACCTGCAGCGCATCGATGGGATGATTTATGGTGAAGATCCACAACAGGGATATGTTGATAATAATACGTTCTATCACCCTGAATTGCTATTCCACTTTCCGGTGCCGCCGGATTGGAGAACAAATAATTCTCCGCAGCAATTGCAGATGGCCCCAAAGGATGGGAAAGCAGTTATGATCCTTACGCTTGGACAAGGAGACTCTCCAGATGCAGTCGCACAAAAGATAGTGACCGACTATAAACTACAGGTCGTCGAAAATAAAAAGCAAACCTTAAATGGCATGCCGGTAGTGGCGATGGTCTCTGATCAGGTGAATGAGCAAAATGGGCAAACCATCCGAATCATGACCTACGTTATTTCCTACAATAATCTAATATATGTGATGCACGGCATGAGTACGAAAGAAGACTTTGACAAATACGTAAATCAATTTAATGGGACGATGCGTAATTTCAAGAAGTTGACTGATCGATCAAAAATCGATGTGAAGCCAAATCGTCTCAAGATGATGACCGTACGCCAGTCCAACACTTTGCAAAATGTCCTCACTCAGGCTGGAATGAAGCAAGATCAATTTCGTGAATTGGCACTGATCAATGGCATGGCGCTGACTGATCAAGTACCTGCGGGTGCAATGGTGAAAACAATAGCGAAATAGGTGTTAGCCAAAGGGACGAGGAGCAAAAACGGAGTCTGCCTTAGATTCTAGAGATGCTCAAAGTTATCTCCAACCTACTCCACAAGATTCGGTGGTAAACACTGGGCAATATTCGCTGTTCATTATTCAATATTCACTAACTTGCAGCCAAATTACGTCACGATGGCAGAAGCGCAAGAATCATTGAAAAAGTACCGGATGTATGCACTCATCTCGCTGGCCGCAACGGTGCTTCTATTGATCTTTTATTCAGAATTTTTCTGGTTGGGCCTACCCTTCTTACTCACCTTCACGGTCAAGGCTTTTGATGCGATATAAGGAGCATCAAGTCTAGTTAGGCCACCACTCAGGTCTCAGTGGTCTGCTATTTTCGTGTCGGAGACATTCGCAACATGCCGGATCAAGATTAGGAGGTGCTAAGCCTGGTAGTCCACACAGAGGCAACTGTCGAAACTCTGGATCAATCTCTCCGTTTGTGATCAAGAGCACTTTTTCGCTCTCTGCGTATGCCCCAAAGAACCCAAGAACCTCTTCATCAGGATCATCAATGCTCACCACGTTGCCTCGGATAGCTGCAGGTGCACTGTCGAAAATGGTACCCACATTATTGGTCACGAGATTGAGGTCTGTCCAGTAGTCGTATGCACGACGGCTGAGTGATTGTTGACTCACTCGGAAGCCAGCCACCAGCCCCAGCGCATAGTCTAACACGATCGTCGCAACTTCTCTAGAAATTTGGGCACCAGGAGTGAGCCGGGTGCCATCGAGCAGTTTTATGCCATTGCCTTGCACATTGCGGGTTACATAACAAGACTTTAATCTTTGTAGCGGACTGCACAAGATTTCGCTAATGATAAAGGCATGGTCAACTTGGTATCTCGTATACCCAGCAATTTCATCAGGTCCGAAGGTTGCCTCTGCAGATATGGTAAGAGTGGAGCGAGGAAGGACCTTGTTTTCGTCTGTGGTCAGGGGTTCATTTTGTACAGTGTAGGTTATGCGATCGATAGGAAGAGCGGGAAAGATCCTCTCGGGCTCTGAGCGATACCTGCGACCGCTCTGTAGCACTATTTCAATATGAAAACTCTGACCTACCTTGGCCTCGATGACTTGACCGGGCACGACATACTTTCCTTCTCCCAGTTCCGAATAGTTTTCAGAGTTCCCGAGATCGTCAAAAACCGTAACCTGCGCTCCTGTCTCGGGAGGAAAAACGCGCTTGCCGAGCACGTCTGTGCGACTCAACTGGATGAAATGAGGTCCGCCTGGATTATTGATCGCTCCATCTACGACCAGTGTTCCGATCTCCTCGGCTGAGTCAAAATCTATTTGATCTACACATCCTATGGTGATCATCAAGGCCAGAAAGAAAATAATTCGGACCATATTAAAATGAAAAATTCCAGGTGAATGAAGGAAAAGCAGAAGCGAGCACTGCCAGGCGATAAGATCGCTGAATATTGCGACTGTCTCTTTTGAAGAAAACCGAAAAGGCATTCTTCCGGCTGTACAAATTATAAAGGGAGACCGAAAAACTATGCTTGACACCTTTTAATTTTGATCTACTTTTATCTACCGTATAGCCAAAGTCTAGTCGGTGGTAGGCAGGAACGCGAACAACATTTCGATCTGAAAAATGGGTAACCACAATACCTGTCACATCATAACCAGAGATCGGTACCGTGATCGGTCTGCCAGTCTTGTAGGTGAAATTAACGACGAAGGATTGCACTGGATTAATTTGCCTTTTCAAATCGAGGCTAAACTGATGAGGCTGATCAAAGCTTGCGGGAAACCAATCCCCCTCGTTGACAATATCTTCAGGCAAACTTGATGTAGTCTGGGCGAGGCTGCGGCTATAGGTGTAATTAAAATTACCACTCCAATCTCCTTCCTTTTTTTCGAAAAGAAATTCTACTCCATACGACTTGCCCTTGGCCGGTACGAGTTCTGTTTCTAGATAGGGATTCAGGATCAGCTCTGGCAGATTGCGTGGTATAGGCAAGTTTTCGATCGTCTTGTAAAAACCCTCCACTGAATAGGCAAATGACTTTCCAATGTTTTGAAAATACCCAAAGGCAAAATTCTGTGCACGCTGCGGAGCAATATTGGCGGTTGATAATTGCCAGATATCTATGGGCGTTGGTGCTGCAGTGTTGGAGATGAGATGAATGTATTGATTCAGCCGGTTGTAGGAAATCTTTAAGGAGCTTCGTGGTGCGACAATAAGACGAAAAGCCAAGCGTGGCTCAAACCCGGCGTAATTCGATTCTCTGTGCCCTTTCGGAATGATATCTTCTGTGGCAACCGAAGATGGTGTTTTGACCCGATCGGGTTCATAGGTCCTGCGGGTCACAGGTCCTATCCCCAGAAAATAGGAATACCTTAAACCTATGGAAGCCGTCAATTTGGATGATATCTCAAATTCATCATTGATATAGCCACTGAACTCCCAGGCTTGATTTTTAGAAAGGTCTCTCGGATCGATGAGAGACTCTTGATCGAATGGACGGAGCCGCTCGGCACCCATCTGATAGTGAATCACATCTATACCTACGTTCAGGAAATGAGATTTATTTTGGAACGTAAGGTGAGTCCGATTCTTTTGATATTGGATTCCGTTGGTGAGCCTGAAAGATTCTGGTCCCTCGGGAGTGAATTGATCGCTGCTGTAGTTTCCGATCGAAAACTGATTTGACAAGGAAGTATTGTTGTCAATTAAGAATCTCCATGCGACCGATCCGATGAGCGATTGCCAGTTGTATCCAAAGTCACTGGCAAATTGAAAAAGATCATAACTGTAGTAGGCGGTGGCTGTGATGGATTGCCGCGTACCGATCTTCTGTTCAAATTTTGCCACCAGATCAGCAAAGGAGACTCTGCTATTTCTCACGTTTTCATCGCGCAATAATTTGAGCATCCAAGATGAATAGGAAGCTCTGGCTCCGAGCAAAAGACTGCTTTTTTCTCGCACGATGGGACCATCAACTACGATGCGGCTGCTTGCTAACCCGATCCCACCTGACCCATGCCACTTCTCAAAATTTCCAGACTTGAGATTGACTTGCAATACGGAAGAAAGGCGGCCTCCAAATTGTCCTGGGATATTCCCTTTGTAAAGCGCCACACTACGCACAGCGTCCGGATTAAAAATGCTGAATAACCCCAGCGCATGGGAGGAATTAAATAGCAAAGCATCATCCAGTAAAACCAGATTTTGGTCTACATTTCCTCCGCGCACATTAAACCCGGCAGATGCTTCACCTGCGGTACTTACTCCCGGTAATCTTTCTAAGCTTTTTACCACGTCGGCTTCGCCAAGAAATGCAGGAAGCTCTCTGACCTCACGCATCGAAATGGCTTCCACTCCCAGCTGAGTATCTTCGACTTTATCTTGAATTTCTGTGGCCTCTACCACGACCTCACTCAGGTTGAGGGCTTGCACTTGCAATTCGAAATCATGCTGCGCAGGTTTATGAATGCGCAAACGAAGGTCGATGGACTGATAGCCGAGATAGGAGATTGCGACCTGATGAAAACCACTCGGAAAAGTGAGTTGAAAAAAACCATTTTCATCTGTGCTGGTGCCGAGGCCACTTGCAGCAACCTGGACAATCGCACCGATGATGGGCTGTCCAGAGTAGGGATCTGTCACCGTCCCTTCAAACTCTACAGCCCGCAACAGAGATGAGGAGTCTCCGAACAACAATGATATTTGCTGTGGTTCAAGAATTACTGGCTTGGTAAAAGTACCGTCTTCCCAATTTTGAATAAGGGACAGAACTTGTTCCCGACTTATGCCATGCTTATTTGCCAGTACGATGCCTTGATCTTGATATTTGATCACATCTAGCCCAGAACCTTCAAGAAAAGACCCAAGTGCTTTCCAAAGGGGGGTTCTCGTAAAAGTGAAACTCTGCTTGTAATATGGTATTCGTGCTGGATGGTAGTAAAAGGTGATGCCGAGTTTATTTTCCATGACCTGGAGAAATTCAACGACAGACATATCTTGATAAACACCGGTTACCTCTGTGTCAAGATTGATCTGACCTGACACTGTCGACCAAAAGATCAGCAGGGTAAAGGAGAAGGTCAGTCTACGGTTTAGTAACGGCATGCAGTGGTAAGTTACTTTCTTCAAACTAAAAAAGGCCCACAGATTTATTCTGCAGGCCTCCATAAATTTTAAGATCGGTGTGACTACTTTTTAAAGTGTGCCGCCTTTCTTACTCTCTTGGCCAACAACGCATAAAAAATTGCGCGATACTTGTTGCGATTGGAAGATCCCATTTGCTTACAGACGTCGGCTACAGCCTCATCTAATTTCGCGGTATCCTTCATTCCCAATTTTTTGATCAGAAAGTTATTCTTGACAGTAGCAAGTTCTTTCTTGTCTGAGCAAGATACTTTGGCAGAATCCGACTTATAGATAGACGGACCGCAAGATTTTGCGACTGCACGGAGATAATCTTCTTTCAAGCCGAAGCTATGCTTGTCAGATTCCTTCATGTAGGTCTGCACTAAATCATCAAGTTTACTCATTGAAATAAAATTTAATAATTGATTGCGCGAAGGTATCAATTTAAAGTGTAATATGAAATCATCTGAGAATAAACATCTTGGAATAGCACAGTGCAGTGCCCCCTCCTTGATAAGTGCCGTACAATTTCCCATCTTTGAGGAGCTTCAAGATTTTGATCCGAGCTCTTGTTCTTTTGTGAATTGCAATTCTTCAATACTATGAAAAAGAACCGAAATTTCTTTACTGATGTGGAAGAGCGGACAGCGCTTTTCGTGGCCCTCTTGGTCTTAATTTTGGCAGGGACTTTTATCGTTTATATGGTCTGGCCAGGAAATGAATCGTCGGCGAAAAAACCCATTGCTACAGAGCGCAACATACCAGCTCCTGCATTGCAAGAGGCGACTGATGACACTCGAGAGACCGTGTTGAATTCAAGTAGCATACAGGAAGACTCCTTCTCAAGTAAGGCAGAAGTGATCCAGGGAGAAGATTCTCTGCGCACTAAAAAAATGCCTGGAGCCAGCTTGGAAACTGAATCAGATGTCGTGACTACTTTACCTAGTCCTAAATTTGAATCACCAAAACTGGAAACATTAAATCGCGGTAACACTCCTACTCTACCAAGGCATGAAGAACCGGCGTCCAATGCATTAATGATCGTACACAGTTTTGAGATCGAGAAAAATGCTTCCAGATTTGCAGACCAACTAAGGGCTGACGGGTATGAGGTGGAGATGCGCCGGCACAAAAAGGGATGGCATTCGGTTGGTGTTGCATTTAATGATGAAGTAATTGATCAGGAGGGTCTCAGGCAGGCCTTAAGCGATGAGTACGATGCGGTCCCAGAACTTTGGCAGGACCCTAGATGATTTTATCTAAGTAGTGTTACATCTCCAGTGCGGGTGGCAGTGGTCCCATCCGGTCTTTCAAAAATTGCCTTCCAAATAAATACAGCCGGTGTAGCGATTGCTCCCCCAGCCATTCCATCCCAACCCGTTGATTCATCGTTTACTGCAATGTTTTCGATGCGGTAAACCCGGTTTCCCCAGCGATTAAAGATTTCGAAGGTTGTCACTGGATATGGACAATTGCCCATAATGTAAAAGTGCTCATTGACTCCATCGCCGTTTGGAGTAAAAACATTAGGTGTCCAAATACCCAGTGTGCGATCCACATTCACTCGGACTGAATCAAAACCTGCACAGGCCGTTTGTGTGTTTTGCACAGACAGATGATAGATGCTGGAGAAGAATGGCTGGTCATTTATCGGATTGCAGTTCGTACATGGACCGATCAAACTATCTTGATTGATAGACCAAAACAATTGATACGTTGCCATGGGAGATATCTCAGCTTCCAGATCTACAGAATCACCGAGTTTCATAGTTGACGCCGATGAGATGATTTCGACTTCGATCGGCTCATGAAATTCCACTTGTACCTGATCCGAAAAATCCTCGCACAATGAACTTGCCATCAGACCGTATAAACCGGGCTCGGTCACCGGTAGCTGAGCGCCGATGGTGCCATCACTCCAGATGTAATCTGCATTTAGATCCTCTACAGACAAAATAAGTGTGTCTCCTGTGCACAGCATGTTATTTCCCAACTCCAAATCAAATTCAAGTGCAGGTACAGTCAGAACAGTGGGATCGTCTACAGCAAGGGTGGATGGATCATCTGACAGGATCATGGCACCAAGAGAATCCGGAAGGCCGGCAAGCACTGCCTGGTTTTCAAGGAAGCCACTTACTCCTTGATCAATTTCAACCAGGATACTCAAACTATCTAGCCCCAATGGAACAACCATATTTTCAATCGAAATGATTCGGCCGTCATCACTAATATTTACACTACCCCCAAAGGGGTTGTCGATGATTTCTTTTATTCTTAGACCTGCGGCCAACGTGTCGGTCAACGTAAGGCCCTGACGGGCTATTGCGCTGGCATTCGAAACCGTAAATGTATAGGTGACATCTTGGCAAGCCAGGGCTCGACCTGGTGTGACGGACTTGAGCAGATCTACTGTATAGGGGCAAGAACATCCATCGGAGGCATCAGCTGGCTCGGAATCTACCAATGGGCTGACTAGACCAGTGCTTTTATTGATACTAAACAAAGTGGATTGATCTAGTGCGGCTGTCTCGGTGTGGTCACCATATCCATAAAGCCTTCCCGCAGCATCAAAAAACATGGATCCCATCACGGTCGCAGGTTGATCGGGTGCTCCTACCGCTGTCGTGGTACCATCATCAATATTAATCTGAATGAGTCGCTGTTCTGCTTGATCATAGGCATAGAGAAATCCAGTAAAGGGATCAAAAGCCATGTCCGCGAAGATAAACCGGTCATTCCTCAGAGCAAGCTCCCTAACCGGATAAGCAGGATCAGTGAGATCTATGAAAAACAATGCATCATTAAAGGCGGACTCTTCGAAAAATCCGACCCCTGGAACAAAGGTGCGACCACGGGGCGTGCGTGCCACCACCAGGTAGCGACCATCTGGTGTGCAAGCTCCCGCCTGATATGCGACAATGCCTTCGAGCTCAGGCAGATCTCGCAACTCGTGAAAGACTCCATCTGATCCCGTACGAATCAGACCAAAATTATCTTTGTTGTCGTCCTCGATCATGTAGAGCAGGTTATCGGTAATGCGATATCCCATGGCATTGACAAAGAGGCGATTTTGATTGCCCGGAATGGGGTCGAAAAATATCTGACCGGAGCGATCTACAATGCGAACATTAAAAATACGACTATAGTCCCCTCCCGGAGAGTCGAATAGCTTAGTGAGATAGTACTGTCCGCGACATTGAAATGGGGTCTGTGCCATGGCGCTCCATGTCAGAGTGAGAAGAAGAACTAGTATGCCTGAGCGTCGGATCACATTTTCGAAAGCTAAAGAAGTAACAGTACTTCCTGAAAAGAGATTTATAAGATAACGTTAAAACCCAGGAAAGGGTGTGAGATAAGTGGAAGACAATTATTTAACTTTGCACATCACGAACAAAGATCAAATGAACATCTGGAAACAACTTGCTGGCCTCTGCCTCTGCTTTCTCTTTCTCACTCCGAGCCTGGATGCTCAACTATTAGACCGAGTACTTCGGCGCACCAAGAATAAGATCGGCCAAAAAGCAGAGGATCTCATTGTAGAGAAAGCGTCTGAAGCCATCGCACAGCAGGTGTACAAATCCATGTCAGACGGCTTTGATAAGATGCTTGCTGAGGCCTACCAGGAAGACAGTACTTACCAAGCGAACTATGGAGATTCGGTTGCGATCAAATATGGTGCCCTGGGCAACAGTTGGATGGCACGCATGAACGAAGCAGCAGATGTGCCGGAGTCTTATGGTTTTGACTATAAAATGGTAGCGGTCTCAACCCAAGGTCGCAATACCGATGAGATGGTCCTTTACTTTGCCAAGGACA
>CAJQNM010000012.1 GCA_905479665.1 uncultured Saprospiraceae bacterium | reverse complement strand
AGTCCACTTGATGATGCGCACTCCTCCATTGCAGTCACCGTAGGTGATAGCCCTGACGGGAACATGGCAGCTGATCTCGCAGCAATACTTGGGAAAGATTCAAATGGACTCACGACAGCGGAACCTTGCGCTATTCAGGTGATCCAATCACCACCAGTCATCGCTGAAAGTAGAGCGTACTATGCTGGATATCAATAAATCATGACAGACCCAGTAAAACTAGATCTCTTCCTTGAGCTGAGCGCTTTCATAACCGGATTCGAACGAGTCGAATTGCTTGGCACCGGATTGGCCCTTCCGTATTTAGAGGTGGTCGAGAAGAATATTGCTCCCTCTCTATTTGTAGAGACGCTGCACAAGTTTGACGATGCGAGAAATGATCATCCCGAAAATATCGGGCAAATCATGCAGCGACAATTTCTTGCTCATCCTACCTATGGCCCGTTGTTGAGAACGATTATTAAATTATGGTATTTGGGGCAGTGGGATGCTCTACCGGAATCATGGCAAGAAAGATTTGGCAACTCCACGCCCGTCAGTGGGATTATATCTTCCAGCTCATACCTCGAAGGTCTGGTCTGGAAGGCCATCGATGCACACCCGATGGGTGGAAAACAGCCGGGTTTTGGTACTTGGAGTTCTGCACCAGAAGAAAAGTAACAAATGAAGGATCGAATATATTCGGATCATGTGGTCAATGGCCAGCACTATGATGTACTGATTATTGGTGGCGGCATGTCGGGAGCACTGATCGCAAATGAACTGCGAAACAAAGGCAAGAAAATTCTGGTCCTAGAAGCAGGGCTAGTGGAAGGTCTTAGTGAGACGAGCTACCAAGCGTACCTCAGTCGTTTTTATACGCAAGAAGCCAAGGTTCCAAATTCGCCGTACCCCAACAATTGCTTTGCACCGCAGCCCAATGTCATGGATATTGAGAAGATATTGCCAAATAAACCCGATACCAAGGGCTATTTTGTGCAGAAAGGTCCGCTCCCTTTTTCGAGCACAAATACACGATCTTTGGGAGGAACAACGCTGCACTGGTTGGGAGTCTGCTTGCGTATGTTGCCCAACGATTTTAAGATGGAATCTTGCTATCAACGAGGAGTCGATTGGCCCATAGATTATTGGGATTTGAAACCCTTTTATGAGCAAGCAGAGCTAGAAATCGGAGTATCTGCTGACACCGCAGATCTAAAATATCCAGGTGCCGGGCCAGATTTCTTTGGAGATTATGATTTTCCGATGCACAAAATTCCACCCAACTATTTAGATACGTATCTCGCCAAACAGCTAGAAGGCATGCGTTACATTGATGACGAGGAGGAAATTGATGTTGACGTAGTAAGTATTCCACAGGGTCGAAATTCCAACCCGAACGTAAATTATATCGACCCTCGCACGGGCAAACCGTACGTGCCTAGAGGTTCTGTGAGTGATCCTTATACAGGCCAAAGATGTGAGGGAAACTCAAACTGCATACCCATATGTCCAGTGCAGGCCAAATACAATGCTTTGAAGACACTCCAGAGTGCATTGCAATCAAAAAATGTGGAGGTGCAGGCGCAGTGTGTAGTCAGTAAATTTGAATTTGATGAGAATGCAAATGTGCTAGCTGTACGCTACAAGCACTATGTAAAAGCTGGCGATCGAAGTGGTATTACCGAAGGCCGAATTACGGCTGACACCTATGTGCTGGCTGCAAGCGCTATCGAAAACGCCAAAATAATGCTTGCTTCGAAGGCCCAAGACAGCAGTGGCTCTTTGGCTTGCAATCTGATGGATCATCCATACCTTTTGACGTGGTCCCTTCTTCCTGATCACATTGGCCCATTTCGTGGTCCCTTTACCTCATCAGGGATACCGTCTTTTCGTGATGGTCGTTTTCGCAATAAGAAATCTGCCTTTAGAACGGACATCGGCAACTGGGGATGGAATTTTCCCACTGGTGCGCCGTATAGCGATGTCGCGAATATGGTGGATCAGAGAAATCTATTTGGAAAAGATCTGCGCAATAAATTACACGATACGGTACAGCGACAAATGCGATTTGGATTTCTCATCGAACAGTTGCCCTCAAAGACCAATTGCATTACTATCGATCCTAGTTACCTAGATGACCTCGGAAACTTTAGACCGATTATTCAATATGATTTAGGCAATTATGAAAAAGCAGGGTTTGCACTTGCAAAAGAATTTTCAGATCAAGTGTACCAGAGGCTCGGTGCCGAGCAATATACCACCTATAGCCCATCAGACCCAGGCTTTGTAAAGTATGGTCAAGAAGGGTTTACCTTCCATGGATCGGGCCATATAGTGGGTACGCATAAGATGGGTAATACTAAATTTGATGGGGTTGTCACCCCCTCTCAGCAATGTTTTGAACACCCAAACCTATATTTAGTGGGTTGTGGAAGCATGCCGACGATCGGGACATCCAATCCGACTTTGACGATGGCCGCGTTGGCACTAAAAACTTCGACAGAATTATCCAATAAACTTCGATGATCCGCACATGAAGAAGCAGCACATAACCTCCCTCGAAAGCCTCTACCAACATTTGCAGTGGGCCGTCGAGGTCGAACACTTTACCATCCCTCCCTATCTCTGTGCGCTTTTTTCTATTCCCGAACAAAGTTCAAATAAAGATTCTGCTAAAATAATTAAGAGTGTGGTCATGGAAGAAATGCTTCACATGACATTGGCAGCTAATTTGATGAATGCGGTAGGTTGCACACCAATAATTAGTCAGCCAGGATTTCTACCGGATTATCCTCAAAACTTACCTCATAGCGACGACCATTTTATTGTTTCTTTGGGCCCCTTTTCGGAGGCTGCAGTAGAGACGTTCTTGAAAATTGAAAAACCAGAAAAAAAAGGCTCTTCAGGGAATGCCGAGCACTATCGCACAATAGGTGAACTTTATAATGCAATTGAGGAGGGTCTTGAATACCTCTGTAAACTTCTGGGACCAGATCAAGTGTTTAGGGGTGATGTCTCACGACAAGTGACATCTCAGGACTATTATGGAGGAGGAGGCAAGATTGTTGTGGTCGAATGTTTAGACTCAGCAAGAAAAGCCATTATGGAGGTAAAAGAACAGGGAGAGGGTTTTGTCGAAGGCGACTCGATCTGGGATGACGACGCTCAGTGGGGGCAGCCGGATGAGCCGGCGCATTATTATCGATTCATGGAGATTGCTAAAGGACAACACTATCAAGAAGGTGATACACCTGAGTCTGGTCCCAGCGGCAAAAAATTTCACGTGGACTGGGATGATGTGTACAAGATGAAAATAAATCCAAAGGTTAGTGATTACCCAGTAGGCAGTGAAATTAGGACCCTGATGGAATCCTTTAATTTTAAATACACCAAATTGCTCGATTTCCTTCAGAAAGCATTTTCGGGCAACCAGGATAAATGGATTGCTGCTGTTGGGATAATGTATGAACTCAAGTATGACGCCGTGGCGCTCATGCAAATTCCAACAGGAGATGGCGACACAGTAGTGGGCCCTAGTTTTGAATTCAGCTACGCGTATTTTCGATCGAATCGTACTGATGAGCTTTGAAAACCTTCTCCAAGAAGTATCTGAAATACTGCATCGCCGCAGAAAGGTTTCCTTTCGCGCTTTGCGACGACAATTTGAACTGAGCGACGAGGAGTTATCAGACTTGGTTTTTGAGTTGGTCGAGGTACTCGAACTAGCTGATTCCATCGAAGAAAAATATCTCCAGTGGAAAGGATCGACTACACAGGTCGCTTCCTTTTCGATCCCTCCGAATGACTCTAGTGACCCCCACAAAGATAAGGCTGAGCGACGACAGCTGACCGTCATGTTTATTGATCTGGTTGGATCCACAGCCTTGTCGAGGACTTTGGACCCCGAAGACCTGCGTGATGTGGTCCACTCGTATCAAAACCTCTTTGAGCAAAAGGTGACTGAAAATGAAGGTGTAGTCGTACAATATTTGGGCGATGGCATCTTGGCCTATTTTGGATATCCAGAAGCGCATGAAAACGACCCTCAAAATGCAGTGCGGTGTGGCCTTGCCACCCTGGCTGCGCTGGAGCAACTCAACGAGCAACTGGTGAGGGATAAATCCACGACAATTCGAGTACGTATTGGGGTTCATACTGGGCTGGTCGTCATTGGATCGGCAGGGGGCTCAAGGCATTCAGAAATGCTTGCACTCGGGGAGGCACCAAACCTTGCTGCCCATATTCAAAACATTGCTGAGACGAATACCCTTGTGGTGAGTGATATCACGCGAAAACTAATTCACAGCGATTTTGAGACAGCGTTTTTGGGAGCTTTTGTACTTAAGGGCTCCGACGAGCCTCAAGATCTTTACGTCGTCCAAGCGGAACGAGCCATTGACAACCTTGCCGAGGTTCAGGCGGTAAATTTGACCTCTTTGCTCGGTCGGGATCGGGATGAAGCCAAGATTTTGCGTTGCTGGTCATTGGCCCTGCAGGGCCAAGGTCAAGTGGTCATGGTAAGTGGTGAGGCAGGAATCGGAAAATCTCGATTGGTGCGAGGGATTGCCTCCAGAATAACGAAAGACGAAGATGCGCCGATCATTCTGCGCTGCTCTCCATATCACCGCAATGCCCCTCTCCAGCCCGTGATTGAGAGATTGCTGATTGAAATGGGTGTCAGCAGAGAAAGCGACCCCAGCGATCAAGTGGTGCATATGGAAGAATATGCGACTAAGAAAGGTTTTGATAGTCCCCAAGAATTGGCTCTGCTAGAGCATCTTCTCACGAATACCACCAAGTGGCAGGAACATCTTCCGGTCGCTTCCGAACATCGCAAAGCCCAGACGCTGGACTTGTTGACGAGGTGGATCATGGGTAGTGCGATAAGGTCACTGGCACTTTTTGAAGATTTACATTGGGCAGACCCTTCATCTTTAGAATTGGTAGGTAGGATTATTGAGAAAATTGCGAATAAACCACTGATGCTTCTGCTCACTTTCCGTAGGGAGTTTCAAGTTATCTGGGCAGATTCTCCATTTCTGGTCCATATAAAACTTGCGCGACTAAATCGGCAGCAATCGGAAGCCATGATCCAGCAGATCGCTGGAGGTCTTCCGAGTGAGGTACTGAGTGAAATACTTCGGAAAACGGATGGGAACCCGTTATTTATTGAGGAAATCACCAAGTTGCTGTTGGAATCGGGAGTCCTGCAGGAAAAATTTGGTGGGTATAAAATGGTCGGATCACTCAACGCGATATCCATCCCCAACACGTTGCAGGATTCTTTGATGGCTCGGCTCGATCGATTAGGAACCACTAAAGAAATCGCGCAAATTGGTGCAACCATCGGACGAGAGTTTAGCTATGTGTTAATTAAGGCGATCAGTCAACTCACGGAAAAAATATTAACCGATCATATTCGAAAACTGGTCGAGTCACAAATGTTATTTGCACGTGGTGATGTTCCAAACGCTGTCTATACCTTTAAACACGCCTTATTGCAAGAAGCAGCGTATACCTCCCTCCTAAAAAAACGACGACAAGAATACCACAAGAGAATTGTCAGCACACTTGAACAAATACTGCCTGAGGTCGCGCTGACAAATCCCGAACTTCTGGCACGGCACTGCACTGAGGGTCGGATGTATGATCGTGCAATTAATTATTGGCATAGAGCCGGTGAAATGGCAATAAATAAATCCGCCCATGTAGAAGCCATTCATCACATTACCGCAGGCATCAATATTTTGCAAGATCTGCCTGACACAGAAAAGTATCGCAGTGACCGAATTCGATTTCACATTGCCTTGGGGGTGCCTTACACTGCCCTTCGTGGATACAGTGCCATCGAAGTGCAAGAGACGTACTCTAAGGCCAAAGAACTGTGCGAGCAAGGGGGAGATCCTAATTACCTAGTGCCAGCGTTATATGGTTTGTGGAGATACTATATGCTGAGGGCCGAATATCATCGTGCACTTAAGATCAGTGATCAAATAATTGAGTTGTCAAAATCCAGTGGAGAGAGCATACATGTGGTCATGGGCAATCGCGCCAAAGGATCTATCC
>CAJQNM010000011.1 GCA_905479665.1 uncultured Saprospiraceae bacterium | reverse complement strand
ACGGTACCTAAGCCATAGGTCCACCAAGATCCCAATGAAGGCTCGCCTCCGAATCTATTTCCCGTGTTGAGATGGTACATCGCGGTGGGGTGGTTTACAGATTCTGCTTGTAGGCCTCGGTAGAAGCATAGTTCATCTGCTACTTGCGGCAGGTGGACAAACCGCTCGCTCATGTCTGCGCCAGACTCACCTACTTTCCGACTCTTAAAAGGACTCTGTACATAGTAGCGACGACCACTGGACATCGCGGAAAATTGCTCTCCGGAACGCCGAAACTCCGTGAGATGATATTTTTCTAAGGCTGGCTTGGGGTCGAAGGTATCGATGTGACTTGGTCCCCCTTCCATTGTAAGAAAAATGAAATTTTTTGCCTTGGGGGCAAACATTGGTGGTTTGGTAGCCAGCGGGAGATCCTGGGCCCGGTCATCTATGACAAATCCCTTCTTTTCGCAGGCCAGGAGACTGGAAAGTGCTACCGCCCCGATTCCTGATCCCAGTCGATATAAGAAATCCCGACGCTTTACCATCTATTGGCCGTATTAATAAGCATACTAAAAGGTAGTTGTTTCTTATCTCCCTGCAAAAAGGATTGCGCTCCTAGACATATTCGGGTATTTTGAAAGTACTGTCGTCACTTCCTACTATGTTCATAAATCCCGTCATAGTTACTACCCATATATGCCCCCCATGGAATTGATGTACTTAAATTGATATCGGTACTAAGTCGAATAACTCTAAATCCATCATAAGTATACACTTTATTAGGAGTAGTCATCTGGCAATAAATGATGTCCATTTTTCCATCCTGATCCATATCTCCCACCCATGGGGTCGAAGATACACTAGACCCAATTTGTGGCGCAACAATGGCGTATTTGCCACCCTTTTGAAAATCATATATGAGGAGCGTGTTATGAATTGTTTTATGGCCTAATTCATTAGGCATGAAAAAATTCACACTCAACATCGCGTCGTTGTATCCATCGTCGTTGAAATCGCCGAGCACTGCCGAGCTCATTTGATAGAAGCCGATGCTGTCTGAGAAAATCAATGTGCCGGATTTTCCATCTACAAGTAGCGGTCTCACTGCATTCAGATCAGGCCATGTTCCGATTGCAAAATTTCCAAAAAAATCAGGAGTAGTGTCGCCTGTCATCTCTGCTACTGCGAGTGAGGAGTACACTTCGGTCCCAGGAATTAATCCGCCCCATATCGGTATGCCGTTTTTCCCATTAAATGCAAGCATCCGGCCGTCTACTGAATTGGCAACGATGTCAAGTATATCGTCTCCGTTGAGATCAGCCAGCACAGCGGGCGCGATAAAGCCCTTCTCTCCTCCAGTCGCAAGGACCATGGCATTGCTCAGATCTTGCTCTATTACTGCGGAGAGGGTGGTACGATAGAGATTGCCTGGGGTTGTTTCTCCTCCTGTTCCAAATATTATATCTGGATCACCCGTACCATTGATGTCAGCAGTAACCACGGACGTGTAGATTTCATGCTGATCCGGGGCTGGTGCCTTGGCAAGAACCTCACCATTGGTAGGATCGATCACTACCAGATGACCCGTTGCTCGGGCAGTGTCATAAGGGGCTGCGAGCACATCACCCCCATTTGAAACAAGCAGTTCGGCAATTCCATCATTATTTTGATCGGGAACGAATTGCGGGTTATAAAAATTATACCACCCAAGCTCTCGGACTGTTGCCACATTTTCATTCGGAAGAAATCTCCAAATTATCATTCCATTTTCTCCGTTTATTGCGATTAATTCTGCTGATCTACCTCCAATAAAGATATCCGGTACTTGATCGTCATTTACGTCCATCATCGCCGCGGAACCAAAGATTTGGTCGCGAGCAGCAACATGCCAAAGCACTGCCCCTGTTCTTCCATCCAGTGCAATAACAGCTGTGTCGCAGGCGGTAAATTCTTTCCTACCTGCTCCAAGCACTATATCCATCGTTCCATCCCTGTTGAGGTCGGCTAGCCGAGGCGATGAGAAGGTACCCAATGACTCAAATTCACTCTTCCAAAATTCTTCCGCAAGATAATTTTGGCCCTGCAACTGAATGCAAAATGAGAGAACGCCCAGGAAGACCATAGTGGGCTTTAAAGCATAGGAGATCATATTGCAAGATACCGAAGTGTGAAGGAAACAAATTGATTTCTTGTATATTGAAAGCAATGCGCGCAGCGAGTAGGCTATTATTTTTTCTGATTTACACATCTACCCTTTGGGGTCAAAACATGATATCACTAGAGGCTCGATCAGTGATCGCAAAAGTCGACGATTTTGAGACGAAATTTGTCGACTTGAATTGGCAAGCAGCAAAGACGGCAATTATTGTGTGCGACATGTGGGATCAACACTGGTGTGCCACGGCTACACAAAGAGTAGGTGAAATGGCACCGCGAATGAATGATTTTATCGCAGCGGCACGAACGCGGGGGGTAACAATCGTCCATGCACCAAGCAACACGATGAAGTACTATGATAAATATCCTCAACGAGATGCCATGCGCAATGTTGCAGTGGCAGCAAGTTCTAAATCGATTGAGGACTGGTACTACCTAGACCCAGAACTAGAAAGTGCTCTTCCCATCGACGACACTGATGGTGGCTGTGACGACCCTGGATCTGATTGTGTGCATTGTGAAGTGTGGTCTAAACAAATAGAGATTCTGGATATTAAAGAGGGGGATTTGATTAGCGACAGCGGTATCGAAATCAATAATTATTTTACTCTCCATGGTATTGAAAATGTGATGCTGGTAGGAGTACATACAAATATGTGTGTCTTAGGCAGGTCATTTGGCATTCGCAGTCAAATTCATCTCGGACGGAACGTTGTCTTGGTACGTGATTTAACAGATACGATGTATAACCCTAAAGCAGCACCATACGTGAGTCATCAGGAGGGAACGGATCTGGTGATCAACCACGTCGAAAAATATTGGTGCCCGACCATTACTTCTGATCAACTATTAAATCAATAATTGTACTAAGAATTCGTCCCACTCTCTATTTGGATTTAAGATTCCACCCCCTTAATCCCCCGCTCCGATGAGTCTCGGAGCGAGCATCGAGAGTCCGAACTAGCGGGGGAAACTGTAAATTCTTTTTTCAGACCATTAAACCGCTCCTTGGCTATTTCGTAGACTTCATAGTCGATTTGGTTTTTCTCGATTATTATTTTCATCACTTCGGGTTGGATATGTTCCTGTGGATTTATTCTCGAGTTTAACTGCTTGGGTTTTCCTAAATTCCATTGGAATATTTTATTGGCTAGATCTACCGACTCGGCATAGCATTCGGTCAGACCAATAAAATCGACAGTTGCAAGCCGCTCTCGTGCTTTCTTAATATGCTCTGGTTTTACATCACCCTTAATTCCCGGGCCAGCAATAATGCGGGTTTGCTGATTGTGCTGATCGATGAGATCTAAGATCTCCCGATCTGTAGCATCGACACTAGGTCCGTACGTCTTAAGGTGATGAAATAAAGAAACCATACGCTCGATCGGGTCGCGCAAGAAAAGCAGATGACGAGGCTCTTGCCCAAATAGATGTTTGCCGGCATGCCAAGGCAAGTGTCCCATCAAAAGGTTTTTATCTGCAAGAAAATCAGGCGTGAGATTGCGCAACTCTCTAAAAGGTCGGTAGCGACCACCGTTTTGCTTCAGATCAGCAAGATTGGGGAATATTTCTTTTTGGGAAAAAACGCGATAGAGCTGATGTCGAAAACTTGTGCCCGCAGTCTTTGGCACGTGCTGGAAAAAATAGTTTACTCCGTCATCTCCCCGACCCTGCCCTCGCAGGGTTCGCCGTTTTTCCTCCCACCATACCCGGGGTGAACCGGTACGTAAAGATGCGATTAGATTATATTCCTCTTTTTGCAATTACAAACCCTTTAATCAAATCAATACACGTAAATAAATTCGTTGGTATTGAAGAGTACCGCTATATAATCAGCCAGTGCTCGCGTCTCGACATCGACATCCGCGTACTGCAGATCGGCTTCAAGGTTTTCGTGTACATCAAGATATTCGGTATAGTGAAATGCCGTACCTGTCATCTCTTCATGCATTTCATGCTCGACATACGTCGGGAGACTTTCATGTACGGGTTGGTTCCTGGTATGATAGTCCATCATCTCACGAATGTACGCTTTGGCCTGTGACCGCTCAGACTCTTCCAGAGGACGTTGCAGAACCTCTTGGTGTGCTAGGTGCATCGCGTCCTCAAGGTCTTCGTGTCGCAAAAGGCGATCGGCCAGGGCCACGGCTCTATAGCGGGTGTTTCCACCATTGAGCAATCCGAATGCTTGCGTGACCACGGTTGAGGATTCTCGTTCTTCACAAGAGATATCGCTGTTGTTCTGATTGAACGTCTGCAAGAATGGATTCTCTATGCTACGTTTTCGCTCAATATAGATACTGCGTCGATTGCGCTCTGCCGGAGTTGGTGATGGTTGATATGCTGGCGCCGCTGAGCCCATCGTATGGCGGGGTTGAAGTGCGACTTCAAGAGGAATCAGGGGTCGAATTGGGATTCCTCCCACGGCATCGTTTAGTTCACCAGAGATGGCCAACATGGCATCTCTTATTTCTTCTGCAGCCAGGCGTTGCGGATGGAAATAAGACCAATAGGTATTGTCTGGATCTAATTTTGCCACCTGATCGGGATCGGAAGCTTGGCTCGACCTCTGGTACGCATCAGAAGTCATGATAAGTCTATGCATTGCTTTTATAGACCAGCCGTGCTCCACAAACTCGGCCGCTAACCAATCCAATAGTTCAGGGTGTACGGGTTTACCTCCAGAGGCTCCAAAATTATTGGGGTTGGAGGCAAGACCTTCCCCAAAGTGCCATTGCCAAATTCGATTCACCATCACACGAGCCGTCAGAGGATTTTCTGGGTGAACCAGCCATTGGGCAAAATCATCTCGACGACCAGCAAGGTCACTACTCAATGTGCTATGCTCCAAAAATTCATCCGAAAAAAGAGAGTCGTGACGCTGGAGTATTTCTAGCGTTCCTGGTTCTACTTTCTGATCACGTGCATAAACGGAGCCTCCCGTGAGTATGAAGGTGGCTGCCGGTTGATTTTCCAGAGGTGCTTCAGGCAGAGTCATAGGACGCGCACTATGGGTGACCCGATCGGGTCCGCTGTAGGTCGAATATGCGAGGGGTTCAAACCGGTCGAGCTTGTGCATTTCTATTTGCCTACGCTTTTGCAAAATCTTGCG
>CAJQNM010000010.1 GCA_905479665.1 uncultured Saprospiraceae bacterium | reverse complement strand
CGCATGTCAATCATTGTACTCTAGAGTACGATGGTTCTCAAGTACTGGAAGATGGTAGACCAGTGACACTGATGAGTTGGATGGCGAGTAAGCGGATTAGTAATTAATAATAAATAAGGAATAATTAATAGTGTGATCATGTGCTGGCCTGAAATTGATAGAGCTAGTTGAAGAAGCTGATCGATATGCTTTGAAAAGGAGGATGGCACAGGGTAATCTCCAGTTCGAATATTTTCGAACCATCGCCGGATCCTTTCCGGCTGTCTCGGGTAGATTGGTGGAAAGAAACATGCAATGGGTCCGGATCCAATCCGGACAGGAGATATGAATGTGCCTCCAAGACTGTCTGCCCGAGCTCAAAAAATAGAAAGTGCTTCTGATGACTGGAATTAGCAATCAAGAAACGATTATGGGCACTTTGCGCGGTGAGAGCAAATAGTAAGATGATGCAAGCTAGAATTTGGTGCTGCACGTTTTCTTTTATGATCGAAGGAAGAAATTGCTACTATTTCTAAATAGGGGGGTAACGAATTTCTCCCTAATCGGCACTAATACGTGAAATAAATAAAGAATGAGGGGGCACTGACTCAATGATCTAGTCTTTACTACTATGCAATGAGCAGGGTCGATTGCCACTATTTTAACTAACTTATTACGAAACGTACCGATCATGACTCGAATATTTATCATTCTCAGCTCGATTGTGCTTTGCCTCAGTGTATATTTTGGCTGTACAAGTACAGTGGATTTCTCTGTCAATATGAAAGAGGATGGCAGTATTTCCTGCGATCGCCTTAAAGTACCGCAAGACCATGAGCGTCTGGCGCAAAGGCTTGCAAAGCAGGATATCCCGTATTCTTACAACTGTGAGAATGGGTCATTTCACTTTGACCGATTGGTGCTCACAAACGATGACAAGGCAGATCGGGATCGTCTTGAGGACGATTTTGATCCCGATTCGATACAGATTTGCCCCTGCGACAGCAGCCTGCAACTTTGGTCATGGGACACAGAAATAGAGGCAGAAGAACGCATTGCCCAGTCTAAGGGAATGGAGTCAGAAGACCATGGTAAACTTTGGTTTGATGGATTTCTGGCTCCTGTTAACAATAATGTGGTGATGCCCCCTTACTCCGGAGAGAGGTTGCTAAGATCTGAGATGGGTGGTATTGGCCAGCTTGTAGCCGATAATTCAAGCATCGAGCCGACCATCATAGCTATCATGGATACGGGATTAGATTCACTATTTCAGGATAGTTTTCCCCTAGTCAATAAATCCACTCTCTCCGGATCCTGTTTGGCTGAAGATTTTATGGGCTGGGACATTATCAACAATGACAGCCTACCGTACGATGGTCATGGACATGGCACTATCGTAACCAAACAAGCCCTGGATCGATTGAAGCACCTCGACCCCGATGGGGTACAACAGAGAAAATACCGCTTTCTGATTGTCAAAGTCCTGGATGATGAAGGAATAGGAAGCTCGTTCAGTCTGGCATGTGGCATCCGCTACGCACTGAGCCAGGGCGCGGTGGTGATAAACTCAAGCATGGGAGTGACGTTACAGGTGCCTATGGACGAAACAGATGATTTGCTGCACAACGAGATTGAGGACGCTCCGGCTATCTTCATTATGTCCAAAGGAAATGATGGCGTAGAGACGGACAATCACTATCCGTCAGATATAAAACTAGACAATATTTTGGCTGTGGGCGGAGATACCAGAAAGATCGGAGATGAAACTGAGTTTGAGTTGGATAGTTCTTCTAATTATCATGTAAATATAGTGACAGCCAAGGGCCACGTTAAGTCAGGAGATCTTTCTAAGTGGGGGACTTCGTTTGCCGCAGGAGTGATGTCTGGACAAGCCGTGTATGAGTATCGCAAGAAGTCGGGATCTACCCCTCCACAGATTATTGACCTAATCCGATATGAAAAGACAGAACCTAGGGAAGAGACTCAAGATAGTCCCGTTCGATTTAGAGCATTAATCCATAAGAACATAGAAACAGAAAATTGATTTTATCCCTCCTAGCAATTGTATGTATGTGGCAAAGTCCTCCTAGTGAGGAGGCAATATCGCTATCGGAGAAATTACATCGTGACGCGGCAACCCTAATCCAGACACATCCAGATTCTGCCCTAGTTCTATTTAGAAATGTGGTCAGACAACGAGTGCTTGATCAAAGCAACGATCAGGACATCGCACGCACACTGTACAATCTGGCTACCACCTTTGATGGATTGAGTATGGCTGATTCAGCGAAGTACTATTTTCTCCGTGTTACTGAATTGGCCGATGACCGACTTAGTGCCAAGGCTTTTTTTGGAATGGCCAAATTGGATGAGCAGGTACAGGCGTTTTCATCTGCCTTCGAAAAGCTCGATGCCGGTTTGCGACTCACCCAGGGTGCTCATCACATCGAGTACTTAAGCATTTTGCTGGAGAAGGGAATTGTGATGTGGAGGCAAGATAAAAGCAAGGCAACGAGCGATACCATCATTGATCTTCTACGAAGTGGAGTCGAAGATTTGGTAGATCAAAGGGAATACGCCTTCTATCTGTCGGGGATTTATCAGCAAATTGCCCTTTGCCATGCTGAGAAAGGAGAATGTGATCAGGCAGCTTCCTACACCTACTTGGCGCAAGACCTTGATCAAGATCCAGCCTTTAATGCGGAGTTGCTAGGTAACCTGGCCACATGCTACGTCGATCAGAATGAACTAAGCCCTGGCAGGGAATTACTGGACCGGTCAACAGAACTCAAGCTGCAATTGTATGATTCGTTGGGACTCAACATGAGAAATACCTATGATAATTATGCCATGTTGCATTTGCAAGAAGAGAATTATGCAGCGGCGTATCGGAGTTGCACAAAAGCATTTAATTGTGCCATACCCGACCATGAAATTTCTGACCTGGAGGATCTCTCTCCAGAGATTCTACAGCGTTCGCTTGACAAGGGCAGACTGATTACCTATTTGTCCAGATATATTCAGATAAAAACGGCAGAGTATAAAAGTGGCGACCGTCTATTTACGGAGCAGATCCTAGACACCTATGGAAAAATAGATGTGCTTATTGATGCGATCCTTCAGGAAAATGTCGGGGATTTGGATCGTTTTTTCTGGCGTGATCAGGTAAAAGTCATTTACGCCGGTGCGATTGAATTTTGTCTCTCTCACAATTTGTCAGAAAAAGCCTGGCTGTATTTTGAAAAAGCAAAGGCACAACTCATTCGTGAGCAATACATGTTGGCTACTTCTCTGCAAATTCCTGATTCAATTCGACGGCAGGAGCGACAGTTACGATCTCAGATCGAGGCGCTGGAGGATCAAGTTGCTCTCGATCCAACTACTGCCGATGAGCTTTTTCGACTCAAAGATTCCTACTTTTCTTTTGTCCGACGAAAGCGATCTTTTGCAGCGGGGCCGTCACCCATTCAAATTAGGATCCCCTCTTTATCTGAAGTTCAGAGCAGATTAGCCATCGACCAGACGGTACTTTCCTATTTTATCTCCGATCAGATCTGTGCCTTGGCGATCGTGGAGCAGGATACTTTTGAAATGGTAAAATTGCCCGCGAGCTACACGGAGTTGCAGACAGCGGTGGCAGATCTGCGGAGTTTAATTGACAAACTGCCCTTGTTGCTTTCCATGTCACAGGAAAAGTTTCAAGAGTTTGATCGCAACTGTACTGTCACGTTGGAGGAACTGAGCCAAATGGTTTTGCCATCCAGAAATTATAGATCACACCTCAGTATTATTTCGGACGATGTACTTAATTTGGTGCCATTTTCCATCTTGAATAAATCCAGTAAATCTGAAACAAATTATTTGATCGACGAGCACAGCATCGACAATCAACTTTCGTGGGCGATGCAAGATGTGATGAAAAGCACGGGAAACATCAAAGGAAATTGGCTCGGAATTGCGCCAAGGTTTGATGCCAGTTGGGAGGATTTTACTCCCTTGATCCACAACCAGACTGAAGTCCAGTCGATCGAAAATTATTGGAATAAGGATGCTTCGGTCTTTTATGAAAATATTACCGACAGTTTAATTTATACATGGTTGCCAAGCAGCCGGATTGTTCATTTTTCCACGCATGCGATGGTCGATGATCGAGATACAGATAATTCGGCACTGATTTTGGGAGCTACTGGGGATCCGAATGAGCGGCTGGATCTTGCCGAGATTTTGATTCATAGCAATCCGCTTGATATGGTGGTCCTGAGCGCTTGCTCGACGGGCGATGGTATGATCCGAAGGGGAGAGGGATTGGTGAGCCTGGCGACCGCATTTGCATCGACTGG
>CAJQNM010000009.1 GCA_905479665.1 uncultured Saprospiraceae bacterium | reverse complement strand
AAACCTTCAAATTGACAGGGCATCGAGCCCTGTTCAATTTGAGCAAAACAAGCCTCAGAATCAAGATGTAAATTCTGCAACTAGTGGAAAAGTAAGTTGAAAAACGGTCAACCTTATTCAGGCATAGACACACAGCTCATGGCTCATGGCTCATGGCTCACAGCTCATGGCTCACAGCTCATAGCTCACAGCTCAATGCCTCTTAAGTCCCAGTAATTTTTCACCCAATTCTGACAAGACAGCTGTCTGATATTTCTTTTGCTCCCACCCCCTTGGATCTCCTGGAAAAGCATAGCCCTCTGGAGCGATGCGATGACGCCAAGAATTAATACGCCATTCGCGCAAGGCAGCATTTTCATGCTCGGAGGGCATCATCGATATATATTGGGCAATTCTCACTTTGTCGCCAGATCGATTGGGCCGTATACCATGGGGGGTGAGACTATTAAAAATAAGCAGGTCTCCAGCCTCCAGGCCCACTTTGACAATTTTGTCTTCCATCCCACTCACATCTGGGCGAAAATTATTTCGTTGTGCCGGCTGTGTCTTTGCCCACTCTGCATAATTCCGATATAGCCAAGGGATGCATTGAAATCCGCCCATCTCAGGGTCCATTTGATCAGCAAGCGCCAAGACGCCCTGTACATTTTGAGGCTTGGTATCGGGATCGTAATCCCAATGAATAAATCCCTGATATTCAAATCCTGGACGCATTGGGAAATTTAAGTTAGCCCGATCAATAGTGACCCATAGGTCAGAAGTTCCCCAGATATCGGTATAGGCCTGATGCACTTTGGGCATCTGTCGATTGTCCCAAAGCATTTGATGATTGTAGACTTCGACCATCCCCGTACCGACCAGCTCTTTCATTTGGAGCTCGGCGCGAGGAGCAGCGTACCAGGTCTCCGGCTCATTGGGATCTTTCTCCTCAAACTCCCAAAGGAAATCTGCCGTGCGTTCCGCCTGAGCTTTAGATACCGCAGACTTGACCACCACGTAGCCGTTCTCTAACCAAAATTGCCACTGTGTCTCAGAGAGCAGCTTGAGAGGCACCTCATTGCTCCGATCATTAAGTTTGTGCGCACTGCTTTTGGCCGTCGATGGGTTGCCAGGTATGTCTTTGTGGGTGTTTGGTGATTCTGGTCCATTGTGTGATTGATCCATGCTTGTGCGAATTTTGATATTAAGATCTGACTTTCGAGGAGAATGCAGGCTTTAGTGTGCAGGAATCTACATATTGCGTCAATATGATATATATTCAGGGTGAACCCATTGTTAATTTTATGTAAACTAGTATTTTATGTATTACTTTCGTGTTATCCCTTAAAGAATCGAGGTACATCATGTCAAAAGCACTTTTTAAAGAAAAACACTGTTACGGAAACAAGATCGTCCTGATTGCTCTCGTGGCAATAGGACTTCTCACCTCGATCAGAGCATTGAGCTTTCTTGTTAATGGTGAAACATCGCACTACTACGATTGTATTTTCTTGTTCACCATTACCTTGGTCATTATATGTGCGGTGTGGTGGCTCACCAGGCTCAAGCTGAAGGTTGCCATTGGAGATAAGAATATTAAGTTCAAAATGTCTCCGAGACATGTGAAAAAGCGCTCGATCCCATGGGAAGAAGTCGAAAAATGTGAAATTGTAAAAACATCAGAGGCGGCACAATGGAGTGGCAGAAACATCACTTTTCATCGTGAAAAAAGATTTTCTCTTACGGGAAGAAACGGATTGGCGATCAAAACAAGAAATGGAGAATGCTATTTTATTGGATGCAAGAATATTGCGAAGCTTCGACAGACATTAAACCAGTTGAATATCGAATAACCTCACCTTTCTCCCCTCTTCAACCATTTATGTCTGATTGTATACTCCCGATTCTGTTCGCCCTCCTTCTTAATAACATCCCGCAACCAACCCGATATTTGTTCCGTCGGACTCACTATTCTCACCAGAGCATCTTTTTCCAGATCAGCTATTTCGGTCTCAAAAATATGCTCAAGATCTGAGTAGCTCTGGACATCTTCAGAGAAGGCAAACGAGTGCATTTTTCGGGCAGGTAATGTCCCAAAATCTATCTGAGGAATACCGGGTCGATCAAACGCTAGTGTCAAGAAACCTTTTGCCTCAGCCCGCTCTGCAAAGGAAGTTCTCTCTATGGAACCGGGATAAATAAAGGGCACTCGAAAACCTCCCATGAGACTGGGGGTAAGTATGGTCTGCTGCCGATGGATGTGGCCCGACAAATAGCCGTGAAACCGAGTGCTATTAAATTGACTTAGGGCAATTACTTCTGGGCCGGCACGGAATGTATAGTTAGATAGACCAACCTGCGCACTCTCGACCGCTTGGTGCATCAGCAACAAGGCTATCGAGTCATCTGCAACCTGCGATTCCAATTGCTCTAAGATCTCCGAAAATGACGTTCCTATTTTTCGAACAAATGGAAAGCCCGCAATATCTAATGGCCTATTTTTTATGGTGAAATGAAAAACTCCGGGCTCATAAAAAATATGCAAATTGGGGTGTTGCAAAAACAGCGAACTTGGCAAGGTAGATCGGTCATGATTGCCAGGCACTAAAACCAGTGGGATACCTTGATCCGCAAATTCAAATAGCATATCGTAGGCCTTATTCACAATACGTGGATGTACCTCAGACCGATCGAATAGGTCTCCTCCGTGGATGACGAGATCTACTTCTTGCTCCTTGGCCAGCTGCAATATATATTCAAAATTGCGAAAGAAATCATCCCCTCGATAACGGCGCTCCGATCGACGACGTATCGGGTAATCCAATCCCAAATGGCTATCAGCAAAGAATAGAATACGTATGAGAGGATCGGTCATGATTCATTGGAAATAAAATACTCAGCCAAAAATAAATTATATTACCTGATATGCGAAGACGTGCTTTTGTAAGAAATTCTGCACTCCTAGGCAGTGCATTGGCTAGTCCCTATGTGTGGGCCTCACCCATAGACCAACAATTCATCGCGTGCCAGCAATATCCGTGGCACACCTTTATGGAGCGGGAAGGGAGGAAGTGGCATGACAATCTTGATCGATCCATGCAGCAGGTTTCAGATGCAGGCTTTACCGCGTTTGAGCCTCTGGTTGAATCGAAACCCTACTTGCAAGAGCTTTTACCACTAATCAAGGATAAATTCACTTGTCACTCGATCTATGTCAACTCAGTACTGCATGATCGAACACAAGTAAATCAAAGCATCGCTGAGGTCGTCGAAATCTGTGAGTTGGCTGCAGAGATTGGTGTCAAGATTGTGGTGACAAACCCGTCGCCAGTAAAGTGGGGAGGCCCCGAAGACAAGAATGATGACCAACTTCGGGTGCAAGCACTCAGCTTAAACCTTCTGGGGTCAAAACTCAAGAGTATGGGCATGACACTTGCCTATCACAACCACGACCCGGAAATGCGCAAGAGTGCACGCGAGTTTCATCACATGATGCGAGCCACCGATTCGGAGAATGTAAAATTATGCCTAGATGCCCATTGGATTTATCGAGGGGCCGGAAACTCACGCGTTGCACTCGAAGATATCGTCGGTATGTACATGGATCGCATCGTCGAGTTGCACCTGCGGCAATCAGAACGATATATTTGGTCCGAAATATTTACAGAGGGAGATGTCGACTACGCTTCTCTTGCTAAGACCTTGAAGGATAATTCGATCCAGCCGCACTTGGTTCTTGAACAGGCAGTGGAAGAAGGTAGTCCAAAAACTATGAGTGCCGTGGAGGCTCACCGCCAGGGTTTGGAAAATGCAAAATCCGTATTTAAATTAGGCTAGTTAAACCCTATTTAGCTTTACTGAGAATAAGCCCAAC
>CAJQNM010000008.1 GCA_905479665.1 uncultured Saprospiraceae bacterium | reverse complement strand
ATTAATCAGCTAACAGTTTCGTCGTATGAAGAATATTGTTGTAATAGGTAATGGCATGGTAGGGCATAAATTCTGCCAGTTGTGGTCTGAAGCTGCTGATCCTCAGCATTATTCCTTGACGGTGTTCGGTGAAGAGCCTGTACCGGCTTACGATCGCATTCATCTAAGTGAGTATTTCAGTGGCAAGACGGCCCGTGATCTTGAGCTTTCGCCTGCCAAGTGGTACGCTGATTGTGGTATCGATCTGCGCACGGGAGAACTGATCGTCTCTGTTGAACGTGACAAAAAGCAAATAAAATCGAGTAATGGCGATACCATTTCGTATGACTATTTAGTCTTTGCCACTGGCTCGGCCCCATTCGTTCCAAAGATCTCCGGTATTCAAAAACGAGGGGTATTGTTGTACCGTACATTGGAGGATTTGGATGCGATCATGAACTATGCAAACCAGGTTCGTGATGCGAATGCTGAAGCCGCGGTGATGGGAGGAGGCCTTTTAGGGCTAGAAGCAGCAAAAGCACTGAAAGATCTTGGTTTAACCACGCATGTCATCGAATATGCACCCTACCTCATGCCGAGACAACTTGACGAGGAGGGTGGTGATATACTTCGCTCAATGATTGAGACACTCGGCATCAAAGTGCACCTTGCCTGTAATACTACGGACATATATGGCAGTGGGCGGATTGACGGGATGACTTTCGATGATGGGCGGTGCCTAGAGGTAGGCATGTTGGTCGTTTCTGCTGGCATAAGACCGCGAGACGAGCTCGCACACAACTGTGGTCTTGAAATTGGCCAGCGAGGGGGTATAGTAGTGAACAATCATATGCAGACCAGCGATCCTTCCATATGGGCAATCGGAGAGGTTGCCTCTTTCCAGGATATGACTTATGGTTTGGCAGCTCCGGGCTTCGAAATGGCCGAAGTGGCTCTTCACGACATCATGGGCAAGGAGAAAACCATGCCAGGCATGGTTGATCAATCCACAAAACTTAAGCTCCTGGGTGTAGATGTAGCGACCTTCGGAGAAGCGACAGCCACGGGCGATCATGTACGTACGATTGCTTACACAGATCGATTGTCTGGTACGTACAAGCGCATCAATCTTTCGGGTGATGGTCGTCGGCTGTTGGGAGGCATACTGGTGGGAGACGCCGATGATTATAATATGTTGCTCCAAATTCAGAAAAATGGTCTGGCACTACCACCAAATCCTGAAGACCTTATTCTCACTGCGAAGGGAGCTGGATCAGCGCTCGGCTCCGTGATGGATCTACCCGATGATGCATTGATATGTTCATGCGAAAGTGTAGAGAAATCTACCATTTGCACTGCCATTAGTGATGGATCTTGCAGCTCACTCAAAGCGGTATGCAGTCAGACAAAGGCAGCGACCGGATGTGGTGGATGCAAGCCCATGGTTGCAGATTTGGTCAAGGGAACGCTTGCTTCTCTGGGTAAAACGGTGAAGGAGAGCATCTGTGAACACTTTGACAACAATCGGAGAGAACTCTATGACCTGATCCTGATTGAGAAGGTGAAAACTTTTGATGAAGCCATAACACGCTTTG
This sequence comes from uncultured Saprospiraceae bacterium, assembly GCA_905479665.1. Classification (GTDB taxonomy): domain Bacteria; phylum Bacteroidota; class Bacteroidia; order Chitinophagales; family Saprospiraceae; genus CAJQNM01. Next base: position 2,384 of record CAJQNM010000008.1, on the reverse strand, counting down.
GTTCAGGACACGGATGCGAGATCTGTAAGCCTGTACTAGCGTCTATCTTTGCCGGGATCTACGCTGAGACGGCGGTTAAACAGGAAACAATTCAGGACACCAATGATCGATTCCTGGCCAACATTCAACGGAATGGTACGTACTCCGTTATTCCTCGTGTTCCGGGCGGAGAGATCACTCCCGAACAACTTATTGTGATTGGCCAAGTGGCAAAAAAGTATAGCCTCTACACGAAAATCACCGGCGGACAGCGGATCGATATGTTCGGTGCTCGTGTGGACCAACTGCCTCTAATTTGGGAAGAACTAATAGCCGCTGGTTTTGAAAGTGGACATGCCTACGGCAAGGCCCTGCGTACGGTGAAGAGCTGTGTTGGATCTACCTGGTGCCGCTTCGGGATGGATGAATCAATAAGCTTCGCCATTGAGCTTGAAGATCGATACCGCGGTATAAGATCTCCGCATAAGCTTAAGGGTGGTGTGTCCGGATGCATTCGTGAATGTGCTGAAGCGCGCTGCAAAGATTTTGGTCTGATCGCCACGGAGGGGGGATGGAATCTCTATATCTGTGGTAATGGAGGTGCCAATCCAAGGCATGCTGTGCTTTTTGCTGAAGGGATCGACAAGGAAACTTCCGTAAGGTACATTGACCGCTTTCTCATGTTCTACATTCGCACGGCTCCACCTCTTACTCGTACTGCTCCGTGGTTAGAGAAACTGGATGGAGGCTTAGCCTACCTCAAGCGTGTCATTATTGAAGACGAACTTGGAATTTGTGACACTTTAGGAAAGGAAATGAACGGTTTGGTTGGCCGCTATCAGTGTGAGTGGAAGCAAGTTGTTGAGTCACCTGCTTTAAAAGAGCGTTTTCGTCATTTTGTTAATTCGGACAGTGTTGATGACAACATTGAATTCATTCCCATGCGTGGTCAAAAGATGCCACGCAGATGGTAATTGATAAATCCGCTGAATATCTTGCTATGAATGCACTAGTCATTTTGGACAAATACGCCACCGTTTCTCCTGATCATGTTCAGAAATGGGTGGATGTGGGATCTAGGGAGTCTTTCCCCGCAAACGGAGGAGCCTGTGTCAAACACGGCGATCTACAAATCGCCGTCTTCAATTTTTCCAGCAGATCGAAATGGTATGCTTGTCAAAACCTATGCCCACACAAATTTGAGATGGTGATAGGTCGCGGTCTAATTGGTGATGAACAAGGCGCACCAAAGGTCGCCTGCCCCTTACATAAAAACAACTTTTCGCTGGAAAGCGGAGAACATCTAAATGGTGACCTCCCCGCCTTGGCAACATACCCGGTGAAGATTGATGAAGGGCGCGTACTCATAGGATTTACTTCTTGACCATGGAAATCTCCTTGAACAAAGCCAGGGCTTTTACCAATCAAGCTTTGCGTCACAGCGATTGGTTGGAAAGATTCTGCGTTCGGTTGGAAATAAAGATTCAGTGATTACTGAGGTTCAATCATTTATCATGAAGCACGAACTTCGTCTAAAACCAGTGATGCGACACAGCCGGGTTCGAGATCTAATCTACCGAGTAATGAATCATGTTTAGCAAGAAAGGAGAATATACCTTCGAGTCGAAGGTGAATGGGGTTTATCAATTACGCAAATGGTACTTGATTGCGCTTGCTGTCATAGCCTTGGTGGTGCTGATCAGTCATCTCTTGATGGAGCGGAACATCATCAATCAGCTGAGCGATAGCCGAGTGATCAATGTTGCCGGCAGGCAGCGTATGTTGAGTCAGAAACTGACGAAAGAGCTGTTGCTCCTGGAAGAATCGCGCGGGGAACAGCGGGAGCGATGGGAGTCTGATCTACACAGCACACTCCGACTTTGGGAGGAATCTCAAAGGGGGTTACGGCAGGGGAGTACTGAGTTGGCACTTCCAGGAGAAAACAGTGCTAAAATTGAGCAGATGTTTGAACAGCTGGAAGAGCATCATCAGGCTATGGTGCAAGAAGTGTCTAGCATCCTGAACACCCAGATGACTGAGGAGCAAATTAGCCGGACTATTGGTGAGGTCCTAGCTCATGAACAAGAATTTCTGACGGGCATGAACAGTCTGGTCTTTCAATACGATGATGAGGCGCATGAAAAGGTCATAAACCTGCAAAGCATCAGCAGAATTTTACTTGGCATAGCACTATTCTGTCTGCTGCTAGAATTCATGTTTATCTTCAGACCTCTGGCTAAGTACATCCAGGACACCATCAGTGATCTTCGTAGTGCACAGCAGCAGGCCAAGGAACATGCCGATGAAATCAAAAGCCTCTACGACGCAAAAGAAAGGTCGCTTCGGGAGCTTAGGGCCTTGAATTTTGCTGTGGATCAGGCCTCTCTTTTCGCTAGCACCCGTCT
>CAJQNM010000007.1 GCA_905479665.1 uncultured Saprospiraceae bacterium | reverse complement strand
GCTGAAAAAATAAAATTGCCCACCCTCATTTTCGATGAGATCGATAGCGGGGTATCTGGAGATGTAGCAAAGCGAATGGGAGATATATTCAGCACCATGTCAAATGACCACCAAATCATCAGCATCACGCATTCTCCCCAGGTGGCAGCTCGTGCTGACCGTCATTTTAGAGTTTCGAAGGTAGCCGATACAGAGAAGTCTACCTCTCGCATAGCTCAACTGCAACAGAAGGAGAGCATCCATGAGATCGCCGTGATGCTGAGCTCTAGCCCACCGAGCGAGACGGCCATGGCAAGTGCTCAAGAACTGGTCAACAATTAGGACTATATGGTAGACCTGGACAATAAGTCGTTTCGATTGGTTTCGGAAAATGATACGGGAGATGTTGACCTGGAGACCGTTTTCGAATACCAACAGCAGGACAAGTATATTTGGGGCAGGTACAGCGGTGGGAGCCTGCGAGCTGGAGTATTGTTTGGAACGATGGATGAAGTTGGAAATTTAGATTTTATTTATTCGCATTTTGACAATCAGGATCGACTCAAAAAAGGCCACTGCCTATCAACATTAGAAAAACTGCCCACTTGCTTGCTGCGTTACCATGAAAAATGGACTTGGACAGGTGATCAAGTGGGAATTGGAGAAAACATTATAGAAGAAATATTGCAAAATGGCTAATCAATTACTTGCAGGAAAGAGAGGAATTATTTTTGGCGCGCTAGACGAAAACTCTATCGCATGGCGCGTGGCTGAAAAATGTCACGAGCATGGGGCCAAACTCACCCTGACCAATGCACCCGTCGCCCTTCGCATGGGGAAGATTCAGGAATTAGGGACAAAATTAAATAGCGAGGTCATCCCAGCAGATGCGACCAGCGTAGAGGACCTCGAACTACTTTACGAAAAGAGTATGGAAATACTTGGTGGGAAAATTGATTTTGTGCTACACGCAGTCGGCATGTCGGTCAATGTGCGTAAGAAAAAGCCTTACGATGATCTCAATTACGACTGGATGCAAAAGAGCTTGGATATCTCAGCCATCTCCTTTCACAAGGTGATGCAGACAGCGGTAAAGATGGATGCACTCAGTGACTGGGGCTCAGTTTTAGCACTGACTTATATTGCTGCCCAAAGAGTTTTTCCAGACTACGGTGAGATGGCAGAAGCCAAAGCCCTACTCGAATCCTTTGCTCGGAGTTTCGGATATCACCTTGGTGAGCAGAAAAAAGTACGCGTCAATACGCTGTCCCAATCACCAACTCGAACTACGGCGGGCTCGGGAATAAAGGGCTTTGATGATTTTTTTACGTACGCAGAAAACATGTCGCCGCTGGGCAATGCAGACAGTGACTCATGTGCTGACTTCTGTGTCGTCTTATTTTCCGATTTAAGTCGCATGATCACTATGCAAAATATTTACCATGATGGGGGCTTCAGCAGCATGGGGATAAATCCGAGGGCGTTAACAGAATCCTAAATGCCATAGCTTGACCGATCGCCGTGGCCAGCTCTTCGTTCTATCGGCACACTTCCAGATGTTGAGATTTTTACAACGTGCGGTTTTTCTCTTTTGTCTATTGTACGCCCTGGACTCAGACGCCCAACGTACCTTAAATCCCGGTCGCTCTCGAGGTGGTGCATCTACTCAAGGCTCAGATATCAATTCCAGCCTACACGTGGAGCCAGATACGCTGGATGTTGGCTACTTTTTTATGGGCGATCAAGACACTACTTATGTGTTTCGAGATACCTTGATGCAGTCCTTTCATGAATTTGATCTTAATAAATGGTCACAAACCAGTTATTTTAATTTAGGCTTTCCAGGTTCTCCCGTCCGGCCGGTTATTCCTATTACGCAGCGCAATGTGGCTTTCCATCTGGGACTAGATCACTCACATCCCTATCGCGTGCTCCCTGAAAACCTACGATTTTATCGTACACGTAAAGCGTTTACGAACGCCCGCTATACCCGTGGGCCTTCTCAAGAAGACGGCATATTCTCCATACAGTTTGGGCGTGACTTTAAGGACGGTATTTCGATTTCGCTCGATTACAAACGATACCTAAACAGAGGCTTTTACACCAACCAAACACTGCGCAATACCAATGTGGGTTTTGGACTGCACTATCAAAGTAAGTCTCGTCGCCTGGCACACACCACGATCTACAGCGTAAACCGCTTTGGTCAAAATGAAAATGGAGGGATCACGACAGACACCACGTCCGCTCAGGGTGAATTTACGGACATTCGTTCCAATATTCCAGTAGCGACCGAAACAGGTGCGACCAGCGATGACGAATACGGCATCGATCTATTGACGACCTACGCGCTGCTGGGAGATACTATGCAAACAACCGGCAGTGGCATCCGTTTGGGACACCACTTTACCTATCGCACCCGTAAATATTTATTTTTTGATGATGATGTAGCGGATAGTTCCTACTATAAGATCTTTAGTGTCGATGATCGTGGCCTGCGTTCGGACATCGAACATCGACAAATTCAAAATCAATTCTATGCCCGACTTGCCTTGGGCAAAAAGACTGCTGGGATACTTAAGCTTGGCATCAAGAATATTGCCCATCGTGTTACCCAAGGAAGAGTATCTGAAAATTTCTTGAATTGGATTGCCTTCGGAGACACACGTTTAAGGCTGACATCTTGGCTTGATTTATCTGGAAGGGCTGAGCTTGCGGTTGGATCGGACTCTGAAAGCTATCTACTCAGCGGCCAACTTAATCTGGATCTGGGTAGCGCAGGCAAATTGGTGGGAAAACTTGATCTGAGCAGCGCTCTACCGTCTCGCATGGCTCAAAGATTGGTGATCAGTCAAAATTTGGTCTGGCAGAACGACTTCAAAAATGTGCTGCAAAACCAGCTCGAAGTGACCTACATCATGGCCAATACTGATCTGCAAATTACCGCAGGGCAGTTGTTACTCACCAATGGCATCTACTTTAATGCAGATGGGCTTCCCCAGCAAGACCCTACCACTGCCTCCTTGACCTATTTGCGATTTAGAAATCGACTTAGACTCGGCATCCTGGTCAATGAGAATAAATTGATTCTGCAGTTTAGCGGAAACAATCAACTCTTTCGGACACCGACCTGGCACACCGAAAAC
>CAJQNM010000006.1 GCA_905479665.1 uncultured Saprospiraceae bacterium | reverse complement strand
CGTTCCTCCCCAGGCGGTTTCAATCAACCCGATGGGGACACCCTCAAGTTCCGCCGACAGATGTCGACCAAAGAAGTAGGCCACAGCACTAAAGTCATACATGCTCTCAGGACTACACACCTCCCAGCTGCCTGGACAGTCATCTTGCGGATACATCGAAGTGGTTCGGGTTACGCTGAAAAAACGCAACTGTGATTCTGTAGCTGCGGCAACGGCTTCTTCGGCATTTTCGATGCCACTCTGTGCCGACCACCCCATGTTAGACTGACCAGAACAGACCCAAACCTCGCCAATTAATACATCACTCAATGTGATCGTATTTGCAGCCGAAAAGGTAATCGTATAAGGCCCTCCTGCTGCCGGCGTAGAGATGGTTTGCTCCCACCGGCCTCCGTTGGTGGCCACGGCTTTGTATGTATGCTCATCCCAAGAAGTAGTGATCGCAACAGCCTCACTGCCTCCTGCCCAGCCCCAGAGTTTTACCGCGTCATTGCGCTGCAAAACCATGTGGTCTGCCAGTACATTTGGAAGGCGCACATCAGCATATGCAATGCTCACGAACCCGACGCAAAAAACAGCGGGCCAAAAGGCCCGCATCAATAATTTATACTGCTTTTGTCTCACCTGGTACAGCGATAGGATAATGGCCCGCTACATCCGGAAGTACCCGGGGATCAGCGTCCCAACTTAGATTCTGTGGCAAAAGGCTGATTTGCGAATTGAGCGCATCATCCCATTCGATCATCTTGCCACTGTATGTAGCCATACGACCTAATATCGATGTCATCGTACTGTGTGCTCCATTATCAGCATCCGCAAATTCGTACACTCCATCAGTGATTGCTTTAAACAGCATATCGTGTTCTACCTGATACGGATTGGCATCGTTGCGATCATCATGTTTGTATAAAACCTTACCTCCCTTGCCGATGATTTCGCCTTTGCCAAAATCAGCACGACCTTTGGTACCGCACACTGATTCACTCACCTTATTCCAACAATTTTTGATGTGACGGCATTGGCTGTTCAGAATAGTGCCATCTGCATATTCGTACTCCACATAATGGTGATCATAGATCTCACCGTGGTCGATGCCCTTGCGTACTTCACGGCCTCCCATTCCTTGTGCCCGCACGGGATAACTGTTCTTAGACCAGTTGATCACATCGAGGTTATGTATATGTTGCTCGGTAATGTGGTCTCCACACAGCCAATTGAAATAATACCAGTTTCTCATTTGGTACTCCATCTCAGTTTGTCCCTCTTCTCGCGGACGTACCCAAACACCTGCTCCATTCCAGTAGCATTGTGCTGATGTGATGTCACCAATCTTGCCTTTGTGTACAATGGACATCATCTCCGTGTACTTTGTCTGATAGTGGCGTTGCAGGCCAACAACGACATTAAGCTTCTTACGCTTTGCCTCGCGAGCAGTCTCGAGTACTGATCGGATACCAGGAGCATCAGTGGCTACCGGCTTCTCCATAAAGACATGCTTGTCCTGCTTGATCGCCTCTTGAAAATGCATGGGTCGGAAACCAGGAGGGGTCGTAAGGATCACTACATCTGCCAGCTCCATCGCTTTCATATAGCCATCAAATCCTGCAAATCGGGCAGATTCAGGAACGTCGATGCGAGATGGATCTACCGCTCCGCTGATGTGTGTCAGGGCTTTTTCGAGACGATCCATAAAGGCATCTGCCATGGCGACCAACTTGACATTGGAATTGGTACTGAGTGCTTGAGTAGCTGCACCTGATCCTCGTCCACCACAACCAATGAGTGCTACCTTGATGGCATCGTCCGCACTATTGTTAAAACCATATTCTCCGGCCAGCAGTGGTGAGGCCATCATCGCACCCGCAGCAAATGATGAGGACCGGACAAAATTTCTCCGATTGATATTCCTTGATTTCATGATTCGTTTTTTATAAAGACTTCTCCCCTAATTTACTGAAATAAAAAAATCTCAGTACACATTCTTAAATTCTGATTGCAATGACATGTTTTCATCGATCTGCAAGAGATGATGCTTGAGGTGTTCGACATAGTCTGGCACGATAAAATCCAGCCTAAATGGCCCAACGCCATCCACGTATAGTTCATGACTATGAGCCGGAGCTGGTATATGCTGAATAACATGCGCTAAGTGGCGATTATAGCACAGCCACAATTGCAAAACATCAGCCCATGGTGCTTTATGATACTGTTGGAGCGCAACCCAATCATCCTGCTGGTACCCGGAGACTTGCACTTGTTCCTCTCGCAGCAATCGGACAAATTTCATCTGATTGTTGCATGCTGAATCGTTCAAGTGCCCGATAATTTGAATGGGGCTCCATTTACCGGGAGCAGGTGGTAGTCGCGCTTCTACAGCACTAATGTCCTCCAATATGGGCTGTGCGCTAGCAAGAACTTCGCGTAAGTGATTGGAAACTTCTTTCATGCTTAACCGCCCAAAACTTGTGCCCAAAATTCGGCTTGCTCATCTGCACCTGGTTGCTCTACCGGTGAGATTATTCTGAATCCCACAAATGGCGAGTCGGTGTTCCACCAGAAGCTTTTTGGAATCTGCGGATCTCGTTTCTTCCAGTCAAGATCAGACTCAGTCCGACTTGTGGTCCGCAATTCGTCGTAGTCATCTTGGTAAGAGCCTCCCTTTACTGTACGGGGGTGCAAGGCCGATGGTTCACACCACGGATTTGCTTCATTTGCACTTAAGCTTGAGTAATAGTCTTCCGCATACTGATCGAGCGTCCATTCTGCAACATTTCCAAGCATATCATAAAGGCCCCAGGCATTAGGAGACAAGGTAGCCACTTCGTGAAATGACTCTTCGCTGTTGCGAGCAAACCAGGCGTACTCCTTCATTTTCTTCTTCTTTTTACCAAAGAAATACTTTGTCTCTGCATTGGCATTGCACGCGTACTCCCATTCGGCTTCGGTGGGCAGGCGATAAAATTTTCCGCTTTTGTCTGACAGCCACTTGCAGAATTGCAGAGCTCCAAACTGAGTCATACCGACTGCCGGAAAGCCAAATTTGCCCATGCCATGTGACGGATCTTCGTAGGGTTGACTAGGCCGCGAGATTCCGTCCGTACGAGGTTTCCCTTGCCCATCCAAATCAATCTCCGGATCACGATAGACCATAAAAGCATCGTGCGTAACCTCGATGCTGCTCATGAAGAACGGATCTAGTGTTACCGCAACCTCGGGCTTTTCGTCCGCAAGATCTGAATCGTTATCTCCCAGCTGGTATGTCCCACCAGGAATCGGCACCATAGGAAGCACAACATCGTTGCCCACATTTAGATCATACGCTTCTTGCGCGGTGCCAACGAGATGACCAAAGGCCACCAATATCATCCCCAGTATTTTATTCATCTCCAGACTTAAATTGTAAATCAATCGAAATATTTATCTCATCATCACAAACGATGGTGCCAAACAAAGCTGATGGCGGCTCTATATCGTATTGTGAAAATGTTAGCGGATAGGTGCCCTTGAGTGAGAGCGGCTCTGCCGTACCAGTAAGAGTGATGGTTACTTCCTGGCTTATCCCGCCGATAGTCAGCTGTCCAGTAGATGTGACTTCCAATTCTGCAGCACCCGGTGCGGAGGTAATGGTATTATTTCCTGACTTATAAGTGATTGCTTCATGATTGGAGGCATCTAGTGCTTTGTAAATCTTCGCATTCATATCTGGTCCTCGGCCACCATCCAGTGATTTACTCACAAAAGATAACTCCGTATCAGATATAGTCAGGCCAGAATCAGTCTGCATCATACACCAGCCCATCATAGTGCCAACCTGCGCTGACCAGTCCTTAAGCGTCGAACTTCCAATGACTGCCACAGTCGAAGTAGTGGTATCCAAAACATAGCGCTCCTGCGCCTGGGTACTCATTGCCATCAGCATAAAAGCGATGGAATACCCCATCATTTGTAATATCCCTCGATAACTTTGCATACCCAACATAATGAGATTTGGTGATCAATAATTCCGGAAAGTAAAGAGAATTGAGTGAGATACTAAAATGGTGTGAGATATAGTTGGTAGGGTGTAAAGTAAAAATTCCAAATATGAGAGTTTCGCATGCGGTGAAAGTCGCTCTTTTTTTTGCTCCAATGCTATTCGTTTCCTGTGGTAAGCAGTACAAGGCACAGATCGCCGCCAAAGATGCCCAGATCACACAGCTACAGGAACAACTGGACAATATTCAGAACACCAACACAAGTCTCTTGGATCGACTTTCGGATATGTCGGTGATCAACATGGCTGGCTCTGAAAGCATCCAAGAATCACTCCAATCCATCAATCGCCAATCCGGTTTTATCCAGGACCTCACGACTAAGGTTCAAGAAAAAGATTCCATCAATCTCGCCTTGGTGATGAACCTAAAACGCAGCCTCAACAACATTGCTGATGATGACTTGCAGGTCGAGGTTCGGGGAGGAAAGGTGCATGTTTCCATCTCAGATCGGCTCATGTTTCGCTCGGGGAGCTCCAATCTGAGTGGGCAAGCCCAAGAGGTCTTAGGCAAGCTAGCTCTGGTAATCAATGACCACGATGAATTGCAAATCTTGGTTGAGGGCCACACCGATAATGTGCCTCACGAGAACGAATGCGATGAAGACAACTGGGATCTGAGTGTGCAGCGTGCCACCAGTGTCGTACGCTCTCTCCACGAGGCACACTACGTATCTCCCGAACGCATGACTGCTGCAGGTCGCTCTTTTTATCTGCCCAAGGGAGACAACAAAACCGAGGCTGGTCGCAGAGTAAATCGCCGTACCGAAATTATTATCATGCCTCGCCTAGATCAGTTTTTCAAGCTGATGGAGATGCCGGATTCGCCTGGGTAGAGAGTTTTGAGTGGGACAACCCATCGTAAAAATCCTCCCCTAGTTTCCCTTGGAGATCTAGATCGATGCGAGCATACATTAAACCGCGCTTGCCAAACTCTTCGCTTTGCTGCGAGCTTAGGAATCGCTACGCGCGGTATCTTCAATACTACGGATGGAAAAGGAGGCGGACTTTCAGGTCACTGAAACCGATGAAGAGTGGAGGGTCAAGCCGGTTATTTCAGCTGCCCGACGCACACCACATTGGGGTCGCAGATTCTCAATTACTCTGTGCTGTACACGAGGAGGGGATTCCCAAGCCAGCGGGTGGCTTAGTGTAGAGCAGGCTTAGCAAGCCCCGGTAT
>CAJQNM010000005.1 GCA_905479665.1 uncultured Saprospiraceae bacterium | reverse complement strand
AAGAGGTGTTTGAGAGCCAGACAATGAATTCTGCCCTCGTATCTCAATGTTCGGTGATCCGCCTGCTTGGGTGGTCACTCCGATATTTACACCAGCTGCAATACCCTGCAGCGCCTGTGCTATATCTACGTTCGCAGTTCGACTCTTATCTTCCATATCAACGCTCACGATAGAGCCGGTCAAATCTTTACGCTTTTGTGTTCCATAACCGATTACGACTACTTCTCCGAGCTGCTGGACATCATCACCCAATTCAATCTCGAAATTCGTCTGATTACCGACTTGGACTTCTTGAGAACCATACCCGGTGTATGAAAAAATCAACACAGACTCAGCACTGGAAACCGTCAAATTAAATTGACCATCGATGTTGGTCACCGTGCCGTTGATCGTGCCCTTTTCAAGAACGTTGGCACCGATCAGAGGTAGACCATCTTGATCTGTAATGGTGCCGGTAATCTCTATGTCAAAACTCGCTGAGTACAGCGCGTGAGGCAGTCCTGAAGCCAGGATCCAGCCGACAACTAAGACTTTCTTCCAAAGCGAAAAATAAAATTTTCGGAATGTAAATGATGACTTTAGAGACTGTAGAGAATCATTCATATGTAGTTACTTTAACAAAATTCTAATGGCTGGAATGGAATGAACAGAGCGAGGGTAATTTCAGCGCGTTCGCCAAAATCAGCACAATATTTGCCCCATGAATCCCATCGTCGATGTGAGAGTGGACTCATTTGACGAAAATGAACCTGATAAATCAAGTCGAAAGAAAGGTATGTAAATATTCTCAAAAATAAGAATGAATGAATTGGATGTGTCGGGTACGAATGCAAATGGGTACGAATGCAATTGGGTACGAATGCAATTGGATACGAATGCAATGGGGTACGAATGCAATGGGTACGAATGCAATTCGTACCTACGGCCGCAACACCATTCGTTTTGCTGCGACTGACTCAACTTTTGATCGCGAGTAAAATAAAGGGAAGTATTGATCCTTTGCCCAAATCTCAAACAGGTTGTCATAAAATGGACTGGCCGGATCTCCGGATTGTCCTGGTGAATTGGTGGCTTGGGTGCGATCCCAATCTTCGGTGTCGACCAGAATTTTGAAGGTGGCTCCTGATGACTGATTGAGGTTGTTGCCAGTGCTGCCCACGGTGACGCCATATCCTCCACGTGACAATGGGCCCAGATTCATCTGTTGCCTGAGAGAATCTGGGGCCAAATGACCCAAGGCGTGATGAAGGGCAACATGCTTATTCTTCGGCTGGCCATATTGCCAGGAAGACCAATCTGCTCCCAGACGCGATTCCAAATTCTTTAGGGACTCATCTAAACAACTAATTAATAACTTATTTCTGCCCTCCAACGGGTTCTTTCCAAAATCTCCATCGGGCGAAAGTAAGAAATCAAAAAACCGCTTGTACTGTAGACTACGGATATAGGGCCGGGCCTTAACAGGCACTTTTAATTCGTATATTTTTTCACGCAAGACGGTTTCCCATTCGACATAAATTGCCGCCTCGACCGAATTAACTTCCAGTTTCTTATCCCAATCGAGGAGGAGTTTTCTTGCGCTCTGAATATTTTCATCACCAATTAAGATGTTCTTGATCAGTAGCACTAGATTTCTTGCAGGCACCGAGAGATAGTCAGTCTGAATTTCCATCATATCGACCATCGTCATTTTATGCCCACTCTCCAACAGCTCTGCGAGTCGATCTCCCCGCACGGGATCCGACCAGGAGTAGCCCACCGCCTCTGGGTGAGGATAATCCAGCGGAGTAACATTTTCATTGGCGGTAATAAATACTCCACTGGGGGGATTTAAGACATTGGGTTTTTGCTTTATTTCTAAATAACCATCCCATTCGTGGGTACCGTCTCCTGGCAAGGGCACCATGCCACTAAAGCCATTGCGGATGGGAGCGATGCCCACCGCCTGCCAGCCAATATTACCAGCCCGATCGGCCCAAATCATATTTTCGCCAGGGATGTGACTGTAGTTGCAAGCCTCTCGAAACTCTGCAAAGTTTTGTGATTGATTCATGCGCAGGCTTGCGAGGTAGGGAGACCCTCCCACTTCCAGCCACCCACAGCGCATGGCGTAGCCAAGATTTCTGGCTTCATCTCGCAATAGTACCGGGCCATGCACTGAATAGCGTAGCTCAACAACTTCTGGACCCTGATCCTTGACTGTAATCGTGTCGGTGATGATCTCGAAATCATGCCAGCGATCTTTGTGGCGATACTGATTATTATTTTCTGGATTGAGCTGATATACATAGAGGTCTTCGGCATCGGTACGGTAAACCGTGAGACCCCATGTCCCTACTCCATTATGCCCGATGGAGATGCCCGGTATTTCGGGCTCACCGCCTCCGATCACATCCCAGCCGGGAGCAACCAGATGTGACATGTAGCGCAGGGAGGGCACGGTAACGGAGCGGTGAGGATCATTGGCCATGATGGGATAGCCACTCTGGGTATGCTCTCCAGAGATGACCCAGTTGTTGCTACCAAGCGAATTGAGGTCATCCCAAAATGGATCTTCGTAATGATCAGTCTCTGCATCCTGGTAGCCCATATCGCCCGAGACAAACTTCACTGATCGACGGTAGGCCTCGTAGAGCTCGAGGATGGGCTCGAAAAGACCAGCACTATCAACAAGATCTGACATCTTGAGCTCTGGCTCAAACGGATGAAACCACTGCAACTCCTTGACTTTCGCTTCACCCAGCAGGCTCACCGCACGACCAATATCTAGTTCTTGCCCGATGTTGCCGAGCAGTCCTTGATGCCTTGAGATAACGACAGCCGGTGTCCAGTGTTGGGGTCGGATATTGAGTAGATGAAATTCGACAGGAAGGCGCGAGTCATCTGCGAGGAGGTAATCGATACACGCATTTACTCCAGCGACATACGACTCAATAATTAACTTTCCACGGGGGTGGTAGTGGTTCATTTCCTGATCTATATCACCCCGGAACATAAATAGACGTGTGCCATGATCTCGCTTTATCTCGCGTGAACCCAATATTTCTGCCACGGTGCCCGTCGCTTGCCTACGCCACATTTCAAATTGAAAAGCACGGTCGAGGCAGGCATAGTAGCCTTGGGCAAAAAAGAGATCGGATTCATTTTGGGCGTAGATGTGAGGGACTCCCCAATGATCTGTGATGATTTCGACGGAGTCGGTGAGGAAGGAATGATTGTGCTGCGCATGGGCCGGGCTGGGTAGCAGATAGAGGAGTGCGATAAGCCAGACATGGCCTAAGGATAAACAGAGCTTTTTCATGATGCTCTTGAAGGTACGGAGAATTTGCACTGTCAGGATATGGGTATTTACAATCGACTCACTTGATCCACCTGATTGGGACTTTGATGCTCAACTGGAGGCCTACTTTGAAGCCCAGACCTACAGTATCGAACAGCGTACCCAGGAGGAGCTGCTCAGCATCAAAGATTGGGGGGCCTACCAGTCGCAGGCCAGAAAAGAGCTGGCGGAGATGCTGGGTATTCCTCCTACTCCAGGCACCACTCCGCTGAATGCGACCGTCACCAGTACAGTGGAACACGAAGAATTCATCGTAAGAAATCTCCATTTTCAGTCTCTCCCTGGTCTGTATGTCACGGCCAATCTGTACATGCCCAAAAATATTGATCGAAAGCTCCCTGCCATTATTTATGTCTGTGGGCATGCCACCGTCGAAAAAGACGGATACGATTGCGGCGCCAAGGTCAACTACCAACACCATCCGGCCTGGTTTGCCCGCAACGACTACGTGTGCCTGATTCTAGATACTGTACAGCTAGGTGAGATAGAAAGAAAGCGCTATCATCTGCTTGGGCAATCTTTGCACATGATGCAGACATGGGACATACGCCGGGCCATTGAGCGGCACCTTTGTAGCCCAGGGTGCGGCGTAGCAAAACCCTGGGATGCAAAGGAATTTCAGTCATAGTGTTTGGCGGTATTTTTGCATAAGTCGAGGTTATGTGAGGGCACTGCAAAATGGTGACAAACACGGCTCGGTGATCTGTGATTTAATGATTTGGCAACCTATCTTCAGCGATAACTGACATGAATTAACTAGTTAGCGCTACATTTAACCTATCTTTAGCGATAACATTGATTTTTAGTGCAGTTATCGCTGATTTTACTTGAAATTGCTTCGCATCTATGTCAACAGCTACAGATTTTATCGGTAGGATTCCGGAAAGACAAATGCTAGACGAGGCATACAACAGCGCTAAGTCCGAATTCTTGATCGTATTTGGCCGTCGTCGCGTGGGTAAGACCTACCTCATAAGCAGACATCTCGCAGGTAAGTTTGATTTTCGATTAATAGGACGAGCCAATGTCGACCTGGCTAGACAATTGCTCAATTTCCAGACAGCTCTAGCCGCATTTGATCCAAGCCGCCAATCTGAGTCGCCACCGTCAAGCTGGTTTGAAGCCTTCCAGCGCCTCATCGCACATCTGAATACGACAAGAAGAAAGCGCAAAGTCATCTTTCTCGATGAATTGCCATGGCTTGACACACCGAAATCTGAATTTGTCAGTGCCCTAGAACATTTTTGGAATAGCTGGGCTGCCCTAAGATCAGACATACTACTCATTGGCTGTGGATCTGCCGCTTCTTGGATTCAAAACAAACTTATTCGTGACAAAGGTGGATTGCATAATAGAGTTACCAGACGAATACATCTGTCTCCATTTACTTTGGCGGAAACAGAAAAATTCCTCCAGTCCAAGGGTGCTCAATATGATCGCTATCAACTTCTCAAATTGTACATGACAATGGGCGGGATACCTTTCTATCTTGAGAATATTGAGACAAACCGAAGCGTCGCACAAAACATAGACCGGATGTTTTTTACCGACATCGGGTTGCTTCGTGACGAATACCATCACCTCTATCGATCACTCTTTACAAATCATGAACGCCATTTGAATATTATTGAAATACTATCTAAAAAGCCCAGGGGGCTGACCCGTGCGGAAATATCCAAGAAATCAATACTGAGAGAAGGAGGAAGTTTTTCCGTCGTTTTGAACGAGCTCGAGCAATCCGGATTTATTCGCACAGAGTATCCTTTTGGTAGATCAAAGCGAGGAGCAATTTATCGACTCACCGATCCTTATACTTTATTCTACTTTTCTTTTGTAAAAAATTCCAAGGCCGTTGGTCCGGGTTCGTGGCTTGCCAGGCTGGATTCACCTAAGTGGCGTGCTTGGAGTGGCTATGCTTTTGAAGACATTTGCAAGTACCATGTATTTGCAATAAAGCAAGCACTGGGTATTAGCGGCATCTATACTGAGACCTCCACTTGGCAAAATCGATCTTCAAGTGGAGGGGCTCAAATAGACATGGTGCTGGATCGAAAAGACCACACCATTAATATTTGTGAGATAAAATTTTCTCAAGATCAATATGCCATTACAAAAAAATACGCCGAGAATTTGCGGCACAAGATCTCATCATTTCGTCAGACTAGCCGCACCAAGAAAACAATCCTACTCACCATGTTGACAACGTACGGCCTCAAGCAAAATAAATATGTGCAGCAGCTAGTTGCAGACTACTTAAATATGGATGTTTTATTCGCAAGCAACCGTGATTGGGTGATTGGGTGATTAGGTGATTAGGGCATTAGGTGATTAGGTGATTAGGGCATTAGGTGATTAGGTGATTAGGGCATTAGGGCAAAGTTGCTGAAGCGTCCCATTGGTTCCAGATAGCCGCAGTTTTAAACTGCGGTGGTTATTCCAAGATTAGATAGCCGCTTGAATATCAGTACAGCATTGAGACCGCACTCGAATGGTGATCAAAGACCCGGCTGATTTATTTTCTAAGTGCATGGACAAATGTTTGAATATGAGACTCCAATGCAGAATGAATCTGAAGCTACTTCTACCCATAGGGTATATCGCACAGCTCGATGGAAAAGTCTCGGAAATTTCAGAACTTACCCTAGCCCACATTGCCTTGAATTTAGATAAAATCATGCGCGGATTGTTTGAGCGAAATGTCGAGGCTTGCGGGGTATTTTTGACTAAGTCAAGAGTTCATTCGCACACGATATATGTGGCTGAG
>CAJQNM010000004.1 GCA_905479665.1 uncultured Saprospiraceae bacterium | reverse complement strand
AGCTGCGTAAAATAGAGTTATTGTGATGTTTGTTAAAATGAGGCTTTTTTCAAACGCTTGTGCAGCTCTCAAATGAAAGACCCAGCATCCTGTGAATTTGTTGCCCCTGGGTAAAATCCATCATGTGAAATTTATTACCTTCGAGTCCAGAATAGTATGAACAATTTTAAGATATATGGACATCATCATTGCGCCGGGTCGGTGTGATGAGTACGTATCATCTTAGTAAATAAGAAATAGATAAGCGGCTTGTCACCAGTGTGATTAGCCGTTTTTCGTTTTAGGAAATAGAAAACAATGTTGAAAATAGCCATTCAAAAATCAGGCAGACTTAGTGAAAAGTCAATCGAATTGCTGCAAGACTGCGGCCTAAAGATTGACACTGTTCAGCGTAAGCTTATTGCCGACGCTAAGAATTTTCCTGCACAGATATTGTATCTGCGAGATGACGACATCCCTCAGTACGTGGCTGATGGTGTAGCTGACGTAGGCATCATCGGTGAGAATGTTATGCTCGAAAGTGGTAAACCCGTAAAAGTGGTGAAAGAGCTGGGATTTGCAGGGTGTCGAGTTTCACTGGCTGTGCCCAAAGACCGACAGTACGACGGTCCTGAGTTTTTTGAGGGCAAGAAAATTGCTACGACGTACGTGCGCATACTGCAAAATTTCCTGGACGAAAAGGGCATAAGTGCCGAAGTGCATCACATTTCAGGATCGGTCGAAATTGCACCGAATATCGGCCTTGCCGACGGAATCATGGACATCGTCAGTACCGGCAGCACGCTGCTGAGCAATGGTCTGAAGGAAGTCGAGACTGTCCTCACCTCACAAGCGGTCATGGTCTCCCAACCTGCATTGACTGCAGAGAAAGAGGAAATTCTTGAAAAGCTATTATTTCGTGTGAATGCCGTTTTAAAGGCAAAAGGCTACCAGTACATTTTACTAAATGCACCAAATGAGCAACTGGAAGAAATCATCAAGATCTTACCGGGCATGCGGAGCCCGACGGTCTTGCCTCTTGCGGAAGAAAACTGGAGTTCGGTACATACCGTGATCGAGGACAATCAATTTTGGGATGTGATTGACGCGCTTAAAGAGCATGGAGCACAGGGAATCATTATTGTTCCGATCGAAAAAATGGTGTCGTGAGCGAATTGCTGGCCACATATCTTGATCCCGCCAAAGAAAAATGGGCTGCTCTAGCTAAGCGACCAGACTTTCAGTCTGAGGAAATCAAGGGTGCCGTACAGTCAATCATTGCCAAAGTCCGCGAGGAGGGAGATCGTGCCCTTTTTGACCTCACCGCAAAATACGATGGTGCGCAGCTGAACACACTCCAAGTCTCAGCCACTGAACTTGAAATTGCCGGCAACTCCCTGGAGGAAGATTTGCGCGATGCGATCGACCGGGCAGGCCGCAACATCAAGAACTTTCATGCCAGTCAGCAGATTCCGGAAAACGAAGTTGAAACGATGCCGGGAGTACGCTGTTGGCGCAAATCAGTCCCAATTAACGCTGTCGGGCTTTATATCCCTGGTGGCACTGCACCCTTGTTTTCGACTGTCTTAATGTTGGCTATTCCGGCAAAATTGGCTGGATGTAAAGAGATTGTCTTGTGTACTCCTCCTGCAGCAGATGGCAAGATTCACCCCGCTATTCTGTATGCAGCATACTCGATTGGAATAACGCAAGTTTTTAAAGTAGGTGGTGCCCAGGCCATTGCGGCTATGGCCTACGGAACAGAGAGCATCCCCGTTTCTGACAAAATATTTGGGCCGGGCAACCGCTATGTCACGGAGGCCAAATCTCAGGTTCAAGGAGATGCTGTCGCTATCGATATGCCGGCAGGTCCATCTGAAGTATTGGTCTATACCGACCAATCCAGCGATCCCGAATTTGCTGCCGCCGACTTACTGGCACAGGCCGAGCATGGCGTAGACAGTCAGGTTGTCCTGGTGAGCATAAATCAAGACATCCTAGAAAAAACGCGTCAGGCAGCGGCAAATCAATTGGACGTATTACCCAGAGCAGATATTGCCAGAAAGGCGTTGCAAAACAGCAAGTCCATCTACTTTGCTGACAAAGCGCAAGCCATTGAGTTTATGAATTATTATGCTGCAGAGCATCTCATTCTTCTGGTCGATGAGTGCACTCAAATCGCTGATGATATTACCAATGCGGGATCAATCTTTCTGGGCCACTATTCACCTGAGTCCGTGGGAGATTATGCTTCAGGCACAAATCACACCTTGCCTACCGGAGGCTGGGCAAAATCGTATAGTGGTGTTTCGCTAGATTCCTTTGTGAAAAAAATCACCTATCAGCACCTGACCCGCGATGGGCTAAATGCCATCGCCCCTGTGGTGGAAATCATGGCAAAACACGAAGAATTAATTGGCCATCAACGCGCCGTCACCATAAGAAGGAAAAAGACATGAGTACTTTTGATGTAGACGCTTTAGTCAGAGAAAACATTAAGACATTAATTCCCTATAAATCTGCACGTGGGGAATTTACAGGTGATGCTTCGATACTCCTCGATGCCAATGAAAATCCCTATGTCGAAAAATACAATCGATACCCAGACCCTCAGCAAATAAATCTGAAAAATAAATTAGCCGATATAAAGAAATTTCCAGCCAATCAGATTTTTCTGGGGAATGGGAGTGACGAAGGAATTGACTTGGCTATTCGTATTTTCTGTGAGCCCGGCAAAGACAATATTATTGTCACACCTCCTACCTTTAGCTGGTTTAGTGTGGCAGCACATATTTCGGGAGTAGAAGTCCGCACCGCCATGCTGGACGAAGACTTCCAACTTCAGGAAGATAAAATCATGGCTCAGGTCAATGAGCAATCAAAAATATTATTTCTTTGCTCACCCAATAATCCTACCGGAAACCTACTCGACCAGGAGGCGATGGAGCGCTTGATCAAATCATTTCCTGGCATTGTGATGGTGGATGAGGCCTACCAGGATTTTACGGGCACTGTCAGTTGGATTGACCGTATTCCAGAATTTCCGAATTTAATTGTCACCCAGACATTCTCTAAAGCTTGGGGACATGCCGGAATTCGGCTGGGGATGGTATTTGGGTCGGCAAAAATCATTGCTCTTTTCAATCGAGTGAAGTCGCCATACAATGTGAATGTACTCACCCAGGAAACGGCTATACGGCTGCTGGATGACCAAGCCAAAATGACGAAACAGGTCAAACAGACTGTCGCCGAGCGCAATCGGCTCATCGATCAGATGTCATCTTTTGATGCTGTGCAGAAGATTTATCCTTCCGACACCAATTTCCTGTTGGTCAAATTTAAAAACTCGTCCTTGGCGTATGAAAGCCTGATGTCGCAAGGAATTATTGTGCGCGATCGGGCAAAAGAACCTTTGTGTGAAAATTGCTTGCGCATCACCGTGGGGCGCCCAGAAGAAAATAATGCATTGCTGAGCGAACTAGCAGCCCTATGAAAAAGAAAATCCTCTTTGTGGACCGAGACGGTGTCATCATCCGTGAGCCAGCAGAAGATTACCAGGTTGATTCTTTTGCAAAACTAGCGTTTATGCCTGGGGCTATCGGCGCGCTGAGTGCAATCTGCAGAGATCTCGACTACGACCTGGTCATGGTCACCAATCAGGACGGCTTGGGTACCGAGGCATTTCCTCAAAAAGATTTTGATGGACCGCAACAGCTCATGCTGGCAGTACTCGAAGGAGAGGGTGTGCGGTGGAGAGAAATAATTGTCGACCATACCTTTTCTGCAGATAACGCGGAGAGTCGCAAACCTCGGTTGGGCAGGGTCCAGCAGTATTTACAGGGAGAATTTGACTTGGTTCAATCCGTCATGATTGGAGACCGGATGACGGACATGTTATTTGCTGCAAACATGGGCTGCCGTGGCATATTGTTGGGTCGCTCTGAAGATGATCAGGATGCTGAGCTCACGACTGGTAAAGACCTTTCTCAGACGATTGCATTGAAGTGTGAAAACTGGTCAGAAATCCTGGCGTTCTTGAAATCTAAACCGCGGGCGACCACCGTGCAGCGCAACACCAAAGAGACAAAAATTCGGATTGAGCTGGATTTAGATGGGAGTGGCCAGACTGAAATAAACACAGGTCTTCATTTTTTCGACCACATGCTTGACCAACTTGGCAAGCATGGAGGCGTAGACCTGCAGATTGAGGTGGAGGGCGATTTGGAAATCGACGAACACCATACCATCGAGGACACAGCACTTGCGCTGGGC
>CAJQNM010000003.1 GCA_905479665.1 uncultured Saprospiraceae bacterium | reverse complement strand
ATCGCATTGTCGCTCGGTGAGCGTATTGAGGGAGCGTTCTATTTCTTTGCGCAAAGACTCGCTGTACTCTAGTTGTGCATCAGTCTTTGGTGTACTTCCATTTTCCAAAACATCGAGTAGGGAGTTGTCTTCTCCGTCGACAAAAGGAGCATCCATGGATACATGACGGGCGGCCACGCCGAGGGTAGTTTCTACCTCATCGGTTGGTATCTCTAAGACTTCGGCAAGCTCTTCGGGAGATGGCTCACGCTCAAATTCTTGCTCCAACTCTGAAAACGCACGATTGATCTTGTTTAAGGAACCTACCTTGTTGAGTGGCAATCGGACGATTCTAGACTGCTCAGCGAGCGCCTGCAAGATCGACTGACGAATCCACCATACCGCATACGAGATAAACTTAAAGCCCCTGGTCTCATCAAATCGCTGGGCGGCTTTGATCAAACCTAGGTTGCCTTCGTTGATCAAATCACTGAGGGACAGTCCCTGGTTTTGATATTGTTTTGCCACAGAGACGACAAATCGAAGATTTGCTTTGGTGAGTTTTTCCAGTGCCTCCTGATTGCCCGCTTTGATCTGCTTGGCGAGTGTTACCTCGTCTTCAGGGGTTAGAAGATCGACCTTGCCAATTTCTTGCAGGTATTTTTCAAGGGATTGACTCTCTCGATTGGTAATCGATTTGGTGATCTTTAGTTGTCTCATAGGTTTGTTCTAGTGCCTTACAGTCAGATATTCTAGATAGCCATTTTGGCCAAAAGGATGCAAAAATAGCTTTTTGCTACATGTCATGCAACATGTAGCAAAGTGAATGCCAACTCCGCTATGTTTGATGGAAAAGGAGACAAAATTTCAACAGTGCTAAAGCAGCTAAGTTCCACAAGGCACAAAAAAATTTGCATTACTCAATTATTTACACTTTATTTCGCGCCGACCGAGCACTTCCCATATGGGTTTAGAAAATCCGCCAGTCAGCGCAACAGATTTATGCAGAGAGTATCATTTCAAATTGAGTTTATTTTTCGGGCCTCACCGACCATTTTATACAAATTTTTCACAACGCCATCATGTCTGGTGCGGTGGTTTTGCGATGGCGTAGACATCATCGCAGACGAGTTTGTATTTACTTGGGCAGGCGCAGATGAGATTGCCAATCTGGTCGATGATTACGAAGATGAGCGAGTACGATTCACCTGGCAGGACGCCGATGAAGGCGAGTACCTCGAGTTTCGCATGGAGGTATCTCCGGTGACCAACGAAACTATTCTTTACGTCACGGACTTTTGTGATGAGGGTGAAGAGGCAGACCAGAAGCAACTCTGGGAGAGCCAAATGGAAATGCTGCGTCGAGAGACTGGTGGCTAACCAGGTTTAAGCTACATGGAAAAAACGGTGATCACTCCCTCAGGTACTTCTCTGTGGGGCTATCTACGCGATATGCGACGTTATCACCGCATCTTATATGCTTTCACGTATCGTTCTATCCGTGGAAAGTATGCTCAGACACTAATGGGGTTTTTGTGGGTGATCATAAACCCGCTCATTTCATTGATCATACTCGGTTTTGTCTTTGGTAAAGTAGCCAAGCTTGATACACAAGGTGTTGATCCTTTTCTATATACAATGATTGGACTGGTGGGCTGGACATATTTTGCCAATGTAGTATCTGCTGCTGGGGGGAATATGATTGGAGCCTCCAATATGATCAAAAAGATCTTTTTTCCTCGCATCTTTATTCCACTTAGTGTGGTTGCGACAGCCCTCATAGAGCTGGTAGTGCTGATCGGGCTCATGCTTATACTGCTGCTGCTCAACCAATATTGGCCCTCTAAGAATATTGTCTTCTATCCGCTGGTCCTGCTATTGATTGTGCTACTCACCGCTGGAGTATCTTTTTTTCTTGGCGCAGCTGTGGTGCGTTATCGCGATTTTCAGCAAGTAGTACCGTTCCTCACACGTATCGGGCTGTATGCCACACCAGTAGCTTACGGATTGCATGTGGTCGATGTCAAGTATCGGTTTTTATTTAATCTCAATCCCATGACCGGGCTGATGGAAGGCTCTCGCTGGTGTTTTTTTGGGGGTATTTTTCCTGGTGAAGCACTAAGCATATCCCTTATTTGGACGGTGGTTTTTTGGGTTATGGGTCTTTTATATTTCAATCGTGTCGAAAAGACCATGGCTGATTTAATATGACAAGGCGGATCACGGTAGCCGGAGTAAGCAAGTTTTTCTACTTGTACGAAAATCACTCCAATAAACTCAAAAGCACGTTGACTAATCTGGCCAGACTCCGTATGCGCAAGCGACGAAAGTTTTGGGCATTGCAAGATTTGGACTTTACAGTGGATCAAGGAGAGGTTTTGGGGATCGTGGGACGAAATGGATCAGGCAAAAGCACCTTGCTGAAAATACTCTCTCGTATCACAGTGCCTTCCAAGGGCCGGATTGAGATGTTTGGACGAGTAAATACTCTGCTTGAAGTCGGCACAGGATTTCATCCAGAATTGACTGGTCGCGAAAATGTATTTCTCAATGGCTCCATCCTGGGAATGTCACGCAGTGAGATTAAGTCCAAATTTGACGAGATCGTCACTTTTGCCGAAGTAGAGGCATTTCTTGATACACCCATCAAGCATTTTTCGAGCGGGATGTTTGTCCGTCTGGCATTTAGTGTTGCTGCTCATTTGGAGCCTGATATTCTGATTGTCGATGAGGTCCTTGCAGTAGGCGACCAGCAGTTTCAGATGAAGTGCCTACAAAAGATGGAAGAGGCGATGAGCCAGGGACGCACGGTTTTATTTGTCAGCCACGATATGCGGGCGATACGTCGACTTTGCAAACGAGTGCTCTTTTTGGATCAAGGAAGAATAGTCCACGACGGTCCGCAAGAAGAAGTCATTGCAATGTATTTGCAATCTTTTGAAGATCTGGCGCATATTCCATTTCCAGATTCTGAAAGTCGCCAAGGTTCGGGAGCTCTGCGATTTGAAAATCTGGCCTTGATAGGAAGCGATGGTGTGCCTAGGGATGAAGTGGCGGCCGGATCAGATACGATATTGCGGATGCGGTATCGCTGTTTAAGCCACCTGCAAAATGTCATCTTTAGTCTCACTATTTCCTCCTTGACTGGTCAGATTCTCTTTCGTTGTATTTCTACCGTTGAGCTGGATAGCCCGTTTTCCGTGAGCAAGGATGGTGTAGTAGATTGCCGATTCCCACGGCTCAATCTGAATGTTGGTGGTTATTTGGTGGAAATCGAGGCCTCAGCAAATGGAGTGCTGGCGGACCGGGTGCGCGAGGCCATGCGCTTGCAGGTAGTGAAAGGTGCTTACTACGAGGGTGCGCTGCCCAACCGACAGAGTCAGGTCTTGGTAGACTATTCCTGGCAGATCAATCCAGATGGAGCATGATGTCAATCGGTCGATTGATGCTTTCCTCCAAGCTAATGAACGTTTCGGTGCGCTGGATTCCTTCAATGGCCTGAATTTTTTCACTGAGTACATCGCGCAGGTGATTTGTGTCTTTGCACACAAGTTTGGCAAATATGGCATAGTTGCCTGTTGTGTAATGTGCTCCTACGATCTCGGGAGTTGCTCTGAGCTGATCGATAACCTTAGCATACATGGAGCTTTTGTCCAGGTAGATTCCTATAAATGCAGATATGTCGTAGCCCAGCTTGGCGTAGTCGACCTTGAGATTGGATTCGTGCACCACACCGAGTTGCTCCATCTTCCGCATACGCACATGCACGGTTCCGCCTGAGACATTAAGTTGTTTGGCAATGTCGGTGTAAGGAATTTTGGCATTCTTCATCAGGATGGCCAAGATCTGCCGATCCAGATCGTC
>CAJQNM010000002.1 GCA_905479665.1 uncultured Saprospiraceae bacterium | reverse complement strand
GCTCACAGCTGACAACTCAATCGCTCAATCAAGGGGCAAAAGGGGTAGAAAGTCGACAAGATGAAGACGGAATAGCTCAAGGCTCACGGCTCAATTCTCATAGCTCAAGTAAACTCATAGCTATCTACCCGCCAATCGGGCGAAAAAGATCGTTTTAGATTTCTATAAAAGAAGCAAAATTCTACCTTTGCGGTCGATTTGAGAGGACACTTATTTACACGCTTCAGAAGAATATAAATTTGAAGATTTTCCCAGTCATTTTGACCATACTTTTATCCTTCACCTGGGGCACCACGTGGAGTACTCCTGCGGACCCCAAAGACGGGCATCATGAGGACGTTTCGCATCTGTGCGAAAGTCACGATGACCATGATCACCAAGAAGAGTTTGATCCAGGTAATACGGCCTTCCATCACATCTCTGATGCCAACGTCTATAGCATAGGTCCTTGGAATATTCCTCTCCCCTGCATTGTATATGCTCCTGGTCAAGGATTGGACGTTTTCCTCTCCAACAAATTTGACTATGACTTCATGGGCCATGGAGACGGCAAAAAATCGTACAAAGGGTATGTCCTGGTAGGGGGATCTATCCACCGTATTTCAGATGCTGCCTTTCCACAAGATGCCGCAGATGTGCACGTTGTAGCCGATGCTGAGCATCATGCATACGTTTGCCATCAAGGCACAGGATACCATCTCGATGCCAAGAGTACAGCCGACGCGGGTGTCTTTGGTGGAGGGATCACATCATTTTATGATTTCTCTCTGACTAAAAATGTAATGTCGATGCTGATCGTCTTCGGCCTGCTGGCCTGGATGTTCTTCAGTATAGCTGGCAGCTACCGAGAGCGATCTGGCAAAGCTCCCAAAGGAATTCAATCCTTTATCGAGCCGATTTTCTTGTTTATCCAGGATGAAGTAGCCAAGCCCTTTTTGGGAGCAAAGTATATGAAGTACCTGCCCTTTCTCATGGCCCTTTTCTTCTTTATCCTGGGCTTGAACTTGTTTGGTCAGATCCCATTTTTTGGAGGATCAAACGTCACCGGAAACCTGGCAGTGACCATGGTACTGGCTTTATTTGCCTTTTTGGTGACAAATCTATCAGGCACCAAGGACTATTGGGAACACATATTCTGGATGCCAGGAGTTCCTGCATGGGTTAAAACAATCTTGACTCCGGTCGAAGTTTTGGGGGTCTTTATTAAACCCGTTACATTGATGTTGCGCCTCATGGCAAACATCACCGCCGGTCACATGGTAGTGATTATCTTTGTCGGTCTCATTTTCCTTTTCGGAAAATCGGGAGACAGCATGGTCGGAGGGTTCTTGACATCGATCCCAGCCGCTTTATTGACCCTCTTCATGATGTCTATAGAGCTATTGGTGGCCTTCATTCAGGCTTTTGTTTTTACAATCTTGACCGCATCTTATATTGGTGCAGCCGTAGAAGAACACCATCATTAATTATGGAAATACTAACCACATTAGATAAAATTAAAATCAAAGTAACATGGTAGGTTCAATCGCCGCATTAGGCATGGGTTTAGCAGTAATCGGTGCTGGCATCGGGGTAGGTAACGTGGGTGCAAAAGCCATGGAGGCTATTGCTCGCCAGCCGGAAGCAGTAGGAGATATCCGATCTAATATGATCTTGATTGCTGCCCTGGTAGAAGGTGCTGCTCTTATTGCAATCGTCTTCTGTTTTTTGGTGGCCTAATTCACGACAGGTCGGTGCTATTTTTAACAACTAGTAACAACAGCCGCATATGATTGTCTTAGCCGATTTCAATGTCATCAGACCAGATTTTGGTTTGATTTTCTGGACCACGATCATCTTCGGTCTATTCTGGTTTATCATCGGAAAATTTGCCTTTAAGCCCATTGCTGAGGCACTTAAGAAAAGAGAAGATGATATTCAAGACGCGCTTGATCAGTCGGTCAAGGCACGCGAAGAGATGGCAGCCATGAAGTCTCAAAACGAAGCCCTACTTACGGAGGCCCGAGCCGAACGCTCGCAACTTCTCAAGGAGGCCAAGGAGACCAAAGATGCGATTATCAAGGAGGCACGAGACGGCGCCAAGGAGGAGGCCGGAAAAATTCTTTCGAATGCCAAAATGGAGATCGAAAACCAGCGCAAAAAAGCGGTGACTGAGATCAAAAATGAGGCAGGAAAAATGGCCGTTGGAATTGCAGAGCAATTGCTACGAGCTGAATTGAAAGATACCGACAGTCAGCAAAAATTGGTCGATCAGTTGGTCAAAGAAATGGATCTTTCCTAAGCCCATATTATGTCAGTAAGTCGCATTGCAGAACGGTATGCCAAATCACTCCTTGAGTTCGCCATCGAGCGCGATGCTCTGGAGCAAGTTGTCGATGATGTTGCATTGCTTCGCAAAGGTCTGGAGTCAAGAGATTTGTATCTAATGATCAAAAGTCCCATCATCGATACGACTAAGAAGAGGTCGATCTTTAGCAAGATTTTTGACGAAAAGGTCGGATCAATCATGCGCTCTTTTTGCGACATCATCATGCGCAAAGGGAGAGAGAATGTATTGCCCGAAATGCTTTCCTCTTTTGATGCATTGTATAAGTTGTATCAAAAAGTCTCTACCGTCACCCTCACTACTGCTACTCCACTGGCCGATGAGGTGTTGGCTAAAATCACCAGCACGCTAGAAAGCAGTATTAGCACACGGCAGAATGTCGAATTGCAGACCGAGGTCGATCCAGATTTGATCGGAGGCTTTCGTTTGGAGTTTGACGACAAGCAGTACGACAACAGTATCGCAGCAAAACTCAACGAGCTGCGCAATCAGTTCAAACAATAATTACAAAAACAAGCTTTAAAACTTAGCAGGGATGGTCGATGTAAAACCTGATGAAATATCAGCAATCCTTAGACAACAACTTTCTGGTTTCAGAACTGCTGCTGAATTAGAAGAAGTAGGTACAGTACTGGAAGTTGGGGATGGTATTGCTCGTGTTTACGGATTAACTCAGGCGCAAGCCGGAGAATTAGTAGAATTCGAAACAGGAGTTCAAGCTATCGTTCTTAACTTGGAAGAAGATAATGTTGGGGTAGTACTTCTTGGAGCCAGTGATGGAATCGTTGAAGGT
>CAJQNM010000001.1 GCA_905479665.1 uncultured Saprospiraceae bacterium | reverse complement strand
CGATGGGGAAGGCAGCAACCGAATCACCCGCGATTTCACCCTCGCCAGTCGCTACAACAGCTCCTGTTTTCACGTTGACCACCTGGTAAGAATAGTTGAGGAGGCCGCAAGCATCAGAGATAGTTGCTATAGTGCTGAGACGTGCA
Source organism: uncultured Saprospiraceae bacterium (assembly GCA_905479665.1). Taxonomy (GTDB): domain Bacteria; phylum Bacteroidota; class Bacteroidia; order Chitinophagales; family Saprospiraceae; genus CAJQNM01. The sequence goes on along the minus strand of CAJQNM010000001.1, from coordinate 2,524 downwards.
TCGCAGCTGCCTCGTGAAGCGATATCCCCAATCGGTGGAAGTATAATCGAAGGAGGGGTTTCATCCCGAACTACAATCTTCTGCGTGTATTTATAGACTTTACCCTGATAGGAAGAATCATCCCACCAGCGAGTAGAGATTGGCTTTCCACTTGCACACCAGTCGGTGTAGCACCAGGTACGCAAGATCTTATAGCATCCGCTGTCTCCTCCTACTACCTTAAATACCTTGTCGTAGTAGCCCACGCCGACGATGCGGCAGTCATCATCAAAATTGTACTTCACTCGTCCGGTGAGATCGGGATCAGCTTCGCCAACCACGTTTCCGGATCCGTCTGGATCATACATGACACCACACGCATCGATCGTGACGTCTTTGGGAAAGCTGAACATACCCGAATCAAGCTCGCACTGATTTCCGATCCAAATACGCTGCACCAATTCGACTGTATCAACTTCGTCAGTCAGGCTGCGGCGACTTGCTCCGGCATCAGTACATCCTTGCCAGATCTTAAACTTACGGTAAACAACACCTTGACCACACTCATCAAAGTCGGTCCAGGCATCTTGCTCACAGTGTACGTTTTGAGGACAGTTCACGACGATCACACCATGCGTCAGTGTATCTAGTTCTGCTCTGTAGCCACAATAGCGGCCTACGGTATCTACCCATGTGGAACCATAATGCTCGTCTTCAACATATTTACGACCTGGTAGAGAGTCACAGAAACAAGTGCTATCGACCAGTGTCAATTCGCAATCTACGATCTCACCAGCGAGGTCAACATAGTTGCCATGATCATCCCGCCAGACTTTCTTGTATCCACCAAGCAGCGAATCGAGAGCGACACCAGCCTGCTGACTACCGGTCTGCAGCTGTCCGACCAAGTTTTCGATACCCATGTTGCGGTACGTCTTACAGCTTATTTCTACATCGCTCACATGCTTCTCAATACTCACTGGAGTTTTGTCTTCGACCCATACATCTGTCCAACATGTGCTCCAGTTGCACCAGTAGTCAATGGCCAGGATCTCCACAGTCACTTTGCCACAGGCGTCATCGCAATCGAAAGGAACTTGATCTGACCAACCACCGCCTATTTGGCGGATTTCTGAGAGGTCATCAATTCCTGATACTGCACTGTAGACCTGGTCAAAACCTTCTTCATCAAAACCATAGTGACTGCCTGCACAATTTTCTGCTGCATAGCGTGCTAGATCATACTGCCATGCCTGCGAGAGCACATCTGAGCAGGGTAGGCCATCTGCGATCATCCAATCGATGGTTTGAGCATAGTGTGCTTCGACGGGATCTTCTGTTTTATCTGTATTCAAGATCGGCGCCTTGAGGGTGTCTATATGATAATGCGCAAGTTCTTCTGGTACCGGAGTACACAGCAAATCGTCGCAAAGATTGACGCAAAAGTCTGCCCAATCTGCTCTTCGGACATATATCTGCGGATCGCCACAATTGTCCCAGCTGCCTTCATCAAATGAATCGGCATTGACCCAAACTTTCTTGCTGCTGAGCGATACCGTCACACCTTTATCACATACGGCAACGGGTCTGGTGAGATCCTTGACTTGCAGATACGAACTATCTCGTGTCACATTGTGACAGCTATCGAAGGCTTCGTAAACCACTTTGACTTTGGAGCCACTAAAAGGAATTTTAACCAGGGTATTTGAAACCCACTGGCCACCAACAAATTCGAAGGCGTACGTTCCGTAGTTCTCTACGATGGCTTTGACCGCCTTAACGCCTCTGCAATCGTCCGTGACAGTGACCGGCTTCAGTTTGACGTGGGCAACACAATCATGTGAGCCTGTCGGTATCGTGTCACACTTGCCCGTTGGGAAGCCCACAAAGTCTGGGCCGAGTGTATCTATGTCGAACAGCCAGAACTCACATTTCCAATAGCCTTCGCTAATTGGCTCAAGGCTACTCATCGGTACGGGTGGACATGCCTCTGTGCTAGTCCCTGAGCAAGTCTGCTTTAGTTCGAAGCTATATTTTGTGACTTGTTCACACGAATTGCCAAAACGATCCGGATGACCAGCGCTGACATGAATGCCACATTTACTATCAAGTGTTGCTGCAGTACCATCTGGGTTGAGAAAATAGATCGTGTCGCATGGATCTGTGGGATTGGCTAAATTTGGCACAACCATATAGGGACCGAAACGACCAGCATACTCTTCGCCACAGTAAATAGTGTCTTTTTCCATGCATTGCACATTCTCAACAGTGATGGCAGGTAAGCGAAACACAATTATAGTATCCATACCTGTACCACGTGTACCATCCTTGCTGAACGCTTCGTACTCGCGATAGATTATTTTTGCGGTATCGTTGCCCTCGGGATTGCATTCGACCACTTCTATCCAATCTGCGACGAACTCAACATCCATCTCTCCGGTGCAAGGCACCAGGGCTTTTGGAAAACTAGCTTCGTCGGGCATGTTGATTAGAGAATCACCACAATAGACAGTGGTGTCTTTTCCAATAATTATGGGTCCGTTGG